>JAYTCQ010000198.1:0-11471 GCA_043736395.1 Blastocatellia bacterium
TTCCCGGCAACTTCACTTTCTAAGCAGTTGAATTTACTCGATTTATAACCGGACACTAATGAGGCAATGAATTAAGATCGTAATTCGGGCGGCTCGCCCGAATTTAACGGGCGAGCCGCCCGTTGTACGGGATGCTCTTTTGCTTCTGCACGTCCCACGTTACAATTCGCGTTCTCTTCGCAATTCAATTAACTAATAATTTAAAGGACAACCGACATGGCTGAAGCTTTTCCAAAAATCAAAACTATTCAATACGAAGGCGCCGATTCGCGCAACCCGTTAGCATTCAAACAATACAATCCCGACGAAATTATTGAAGGCAAATCCATGCGCGATCATCTGCGCTTTGCTTCGTGCTTTTGGCATACGATGCGCGGACGCGGTTCCGAAATTTTCGGGATGCCAACCGCTGTTCGTCCGTGGGATGATTTTTCTGAATCGGTTGAAATGGCGCAAAAACGCATCGAAGTGTTTTTTGAATTAATCGAAAAACTGCAAATTGATTTTTATGCGTTTCACGACCGCGACGTTTCTCCTGAAGGCAAGAACTTGAAAGAGACGAATAAAATCTTCGATAAAGTAACGAAGATGCTCGCCAAGGCACAGAAAAATTCCGGCAAAAAATTATTGTGGGGCACGGCTTGTTTGTTTCAGCATCCGCGATTTATGCATGGTGCGGGCACGGCCCCAAATCTTGACGCCTACGTCTATGCTGCAGCACAGGTCAAAAAAGCCATCGAAGTCACTCACGAACTCGGCGGCCTCGGCTACGTTTTCTGGGGCGGACGCGAAGGTTATTTTTCGTTGCTCAATACCGATATGAAGCGTGAACTCGATCACCTCGGCGCGTTCATGCAAATGGCGGTTGATTACAAGAAAAAGATTGGTTTTACGGGGCCCTTTTACATCGAACCGAAACCAAAGGAACCGACAAAGCATCAGTACGATACGGACGCGGCGACGACTTTGAATTTCCTGCGACAGTACAAATTGATGAATGATTTCAAGCTGAATCTCGAAACCAATCACGCGCAGATTGCAGGTCATACAATCCAGCACGACCTTGAAGTCGCCATCGGAGCCAACGCGCTCGGTTCGATTGACGCGAACATGGGCGACTGGCAATTGGGCTGGGATACGGATCAATTCCCGACAGATTTATATATTACTTCGCACGTGATGTTATGCGTATTGAAGATGGGTGGATTCACGACCGGTGGATTAAATTTCGACGCCAAAGTTCGACGTGAAAGTTTTGAGCCGGATGATTTATTTTTAGCTCACGTCGCGGGTATGGATACATTTGCACGGGGCTTACGCATCGCTGCAAAAGTCCGCGCAGACGGACGCCTCGCCGATTTCGTCAAGCAACGATATTCTTCGTGGGACAGCGAGCTTGGCAAAAAAATCGAGAAAGGTAAATCAAGCTTTGAGGAACTAGAACCGCTGGCGTTGAAGATGGGTGAAGTCAAAACCAATCGCAGCGGACGGCAGGAATATCTGGAAGCTTTGTTTAATGAGTTCATTTAAAAAAAGTGAGCTGACAAAACAAACAGAAATCACAGCAAGTAAAAGCCGCGATTTCTGTTTGTTTTGTCTTACTTTCTGCTTCAAAATAGATTCGATTGAAATCAGAAAGAATTTGATTGTGAGGAGGTAGCAATGGTTCAGTTGACGATGCAAATCCCAGATGACCTGGCTGTTAGAATTCAGCCTATGAGTCAGTGGATTCCGACGATTCTAAGAATTAGTTTGATGGGGTTCAGAACTACTGCGATTTCTACTGCAACAGAGTTCGTCAATTTTTTGTCATTGAATCCAACCCCGCACGACTTTCTGAATTACCATGTTTCTGAAAACTCACAGCAGCACTTGCGAAGGCTGCTGAGTTTGCATGAAAATGGATTATTGTCAGAAACAGAAAAAGAAGAGCTTGATGAGCTGGAACAACTTGAGCATTTAGTCGTTATGCTCAAATTGCAGTTTGCACAAAATAAACAACCATAAATGTCCTCAGACATCTCAACTGATTTACGCCAACTGGTGGCTTCGCGGGCAGAATACAGCTGTGAATATTGCCTTATGCCTCAATTGTTTTCACTTCATAAGCACGAACCGGATCACATTTTACCGAGACAACATGGAGGTGAAACGGAAGCAGAAAATTTAGCGTTGGCATGCTTTCGGTGTAATCGTTATAAAGGGCCTAATGTTGGTTCCTTCGATCCTTTGACTGGAGTGCTTGTTCCTTTTTTTAACCCAAGAACACAGAACTGGAAAGAGCATTTTTCGTTTAATGTTGCCATGATTGAACCGCTCACAGCGGAAGCTAGAGTGACAGTAAAAATCCTCCGGATGAATGACAACGAGCGATTAGACGAACGACAAAAATTAATGGAAGCCGAATGGTTTAGTGAATAAGCGTCAATATATATTTTTGAGAGGTAACGTCATGAAATTAGCTTTTAAAAATCGAAGAATTTTATTATGCCTCGCTGTGCTTTTCTGCATCTGTTTGCTCGTTGTCGTCAGCGCCTTTCAAAAGAAAAACACAACAGATGAACCCCTCATCGCCGCCTACAAAAAAACCTATCCCGCTTCCGTCTCTGATGCCGTGGAATTAGTCACTGGCAAAAATGGTACAATGGGGCACGACATGAAATTATTTGTCGGCAAACCAATGGTGGGACGCGCAGTGACTTCGCTGGTGAAACCTGCGTCACCTGAGCAGGCAACGCCAGCATTAGCCACGAAACATTCCGTCGAGATGATTGACAATGCCAAACCTGGAGAAGTCGGTGTGATAGTGATGGACGGCACTCTGGATATTGCGGCAATGGGAAATTTAATGGCGACCGCCGCTTCCGTACGCGGAATGGCAGGGATGGTGCTGGATGGCGCGATCCGCGATATTTGGGACGTGCGCCGAATGGGGCTGACAATTTATGCGCGTTCTGCGACACCGCGCACGGCGGTCGGACATTACGCGACAGTCGCGAGAAACGTTGAAGTGAGCTGCGGTGGAATCTCTGTTCGTCCTGGTGATATTATCGTTGCCGATGAAGACGGCGTAGTGGTAGTCCCACAGGAACGCGCCGAAGAAATTTTGAAAAAAGCGCAGGAAATTGATGATCGGGAACGTGGGATGTTTCCGTTTATTCGTGAATTTAAATCGCTATCCAAAGCAATCGAAAAATTTAATCGAATCTGAAAATGTTTCGAGTTGGTAAGCAGAATCTCAACCACAATTTTTAGGAGTATTATGAGACGATCAACCCCCTTTGCCTTAACCTTGCTGATCATTTTTTGTCTGAACGTGATGGCGCAAGACCCGCCGACGCCAGCACCTACTGCGCCAGCGACTCCGCAACTGCCGACCGGATTTCCAGGCTTGCCGGGACGCGAACCCGTCATTCAACCTTTTGAAAAAGTCATTACCAAAGAAGCGAAATCTGAAGATGGTGTCTTCAAGGTTCATCGCATCAAAGACAAAATTTATTACGAAATTCCGAAGGCTGAACTCGGCAAAGAATTTTTGTTAGTGACCCAAATCGCGAAGACGAAACTCGGAGTCGGCTACGGCGGCGAACCAATCAACGAACGCGTCATCAAATGGGAACGCCGTGACAATCGAATTCTGCTGAAAGACGTTGATTATGATTTGGTTGCGTCCGCTTCGCATCCGATGGCACAGGCAGTCAGAAACGCAAATAATGATTCGATTATGATGTCGTTTTTCATCGAAGCGCTGGGCAAAGATGAAGCGCCTGTCATTGAAGTCACGCGACTCTTTACCACTGATGTAATTGAGATGAGCGCGCGGCAAATGCTACGTGCGACGGTGATGGATGCGACCCGATCATTTGTGGAACGCGCGATAGCTTTTCCAGAAAACATCGAAATTGAATCTACGTTAACGTTTTCCAAAATGCCTGATCCAATTTCTCCGACCGGACTTCCTTCTCCCACGATTTTATTTGGGACACGCGGAATGGCTCCCGGTTCTGCTTCGATTGTGATGCATTTCAGCATGGTGAAATTGCCGGAAAAGCCAATGATGCCGCGCCTGCACGATGACCGCGTTGGATTTTTTTCAGTGAGCAATCAGGACTTCGCTTCCAACGCGCATAAGGTTGAAACGCGCCGCTACATTTCGCGTTGGCGGCTGGAAAAGAAAGACCCGAACGCGGCACTGTCCGAACCAGTCAAACCGATAGTCTATTACGTTGATCCGGCGACGCCGACGAAATGGGTTCCGTACATCAAACGCGGTATTGAAAAATGGCAATCTGCCTTTGAAGAAGCTGGATTCAAAAATGCCATCATTGCCAAAGAAGCCCCTAAAGATGATCCGAAATGGAGTCCTGAAGACGCCCGAATTTCCTGTGTGCGTTGGCTGCCATCAACGACGGAAAATGCGTATGGCCCGCATATCAGCGATCCGCGAACGGGTGAAATTTTGGAATCCGACATTCATATGTTTCACAACATTATGAATCTGCAACGCGCCTGGTATTTCACGCAGGTTGGGCCGCTTGATCCACGTGCCGCTAAATTTCCATTACCCGATGATTTGATGGGCGAATTAATTGAATACGTTGTCGCGCACGAAGTCGGACATACGCTTGGTTATCCGCACAACATGAAATCCAGTTCAATGTACGCGGCTGAAAAAGTTCGTGATCGTGAATGGGTCAAAAAAATGGGGCATACGCCTTCACTGATGGATTATTCGCGGTTCAATTATGTGGCGCAACCGGAAGACAAAATTGATGTCAAAGATTTGATCCCCGGCATTGGCCCATACGATAAGTTTGTGACGATGTGGGGTTACAAGCCAATTCCTGCCGCGAAAACTCCTGATGAAGAAAAGCAGACGCTCAACGAATGGGCGCGGCAGCAGGATCAAACGCCGTGGCTGCGTTTTTCTGCTCCGAGGGCGATGGGTATTGATCCCGGCGATCAAACCGAAGCTGTCGGCGATGCAGATGCTCTCTATGCCACGACGTACGGGATGAAAAACATTAAGCGCGTAGCTGACATGTTAGTCACCGCCACGACTACGCAGAACGGCGAAAGCTTCGATGATTTAAGCGAATTGTATTCACGGATGCTCGGTCAATGGTCAACTGAACTTCGACACGTTGTTCCGATTGTTGGCGGCATGAATTCTCATCAAAAGCATGTCGGACAGGACGGAGTCGTGTTCACTCCAATTTCGAAAGATAAACAAATTGCCGCAGTAAAATTCCTCCACGAAAATGCTTTCGCGACTCCGACGTGGGCGTTGAAACCTGAAATCCTGCGCCGCATAGAACCGACCGGCGCATTAGATCGAATCAAGATGTATCAGACAATGATGCTTTCCTCATTATTGAGTAATGTACGACTCGCGCGTCTGACAGAACAGCAGGCCATCGACGGAGCCTCGGCATACAGCGCGATTGAATTCCTGACGGATGTTCGGAAGGGAATTTTTTCAGAATTAAGTGTTCGGGGCGGAGTGAAAATTGACGCGTACCGTCGAAACTTACAACGTGCGTATCTCGACAATCTTGGCGAAAAACTCAATGGACGATTCGCTGCGACTGATGACACACGTGGTCTTGTTCGTAGTGAATTACGAGCGTTAAGTGCAGATGTGAGCCTCGCAATGACGGGAGCTGAGCGTTCGACTCGGGCGCATTTGGACGACATGAAAGATCAGATCGCAAAAATTCTTGATCCGAAATTCGTTGCGCCGGTGACGGCTACGAACCCGTTAGCGGCTTTGCTCGGACGCCTTGACGAACTCGACAATGGTCGTCAGGGATGTTGGGAAGATGTGATCTACACGATGATGAATCAGAAGTAAATTATCGTAGCGTAACCAGCCATGGTTGCGACAGGCTTTGGCACAAAGCCTAATCTCTCACGCTATCATTACTCTTGAGAAGTTCGGTATCAGTTTCAGTCGGAGTTAAGGATGTGAGAAAGATTCGCCTTTTGCGAAGGCGGTCGCAACCATGGCTGGTTACGCTACCACTATAAATGTTTTTTCCCATTGAGGAGCGAATCATGAAAAGGCGAGACTTCATTAAAACCTCGGTTTCCGGGACTGCCATCACGGCTGCATCCTACAACAAAATCCTCGGAGCCGGAGACCGCGTACGCATTGGTTTAATTGGCTGCGGCGGACGAGGGACAGCTGTCGCAAAATTAATGCTCGGCGTGCCGGGCGTCGAATATAACGCGCTCAGTGATGTCTATTTACCGAACATCGAAGCCGCCAAATCGTGGGCTGGTTCGACCGCGCAGGGCTATCAGGATTTTCGAAAATTGCTCGAATCCAAGGACGTAGACGCCGTACACATCGCGACGCCGGATCATTGGCATGCAACAGTTTCGGTGCTCGCCTGCGCTGCAGGCAAAGATGTGTACGTCGAAAAACCACTCACGCACAACCTCAAAGAAGGACGTGCATTAGTGGATGCAGCGACGAAATATAAGCGCACTGTGCAAACTGGAATGCAGCATCGTTCGGCTCCGCATTACAAAGAAGTGCAGCAGCTGGTGCAATCCGGCGCGATTGGTGAAGTCCGCTTCGTACGTGTCTGGAATTACAGCAATAACACTCCGTTCGGAATTGGCAAGCTCCCTGATGAGCCTGTGCCGCAAGGCCTGGACTGGGACATGTATCTTGGCCCCGCGCCGAAAGTTCCTTACAATAAAAATCGTTTTATGCGGTGGTATCGTTTTTTCTGGGATTATTCCGGCGGCACAATTACCGATTTCGGCACACATCGTTTTGATTCCGTACATCAAATTATGGGAGTCACTGCACCAAAAACTATCGTCGCGACAGGCGGCAGATTTTCGGTAAAGGACGGCGGAGAAATGCCCGATGTGTTGCAAGCGACGTACGAATATCCCGGCTTTGTGATGAGTTACGAAGCCAGCAACATGAACGGCATGGGGATGGGTATCAGAACTCCGGGATTTAAATATTATGCTGCGCGAGGCGAGACCGATTATCCGCACGGAGAGGCTTATCACGGCACGAACGGCACGATCATGTGTTCACGCATCGGCTATGAAGTTTTCCCTGAACCCCAAGCGGTACGCCGTAAAGACGGGACGCAGGATATGAATGCGCCGATTGAAAATTATCGTACGCAATCCAAAAAAGTGCAGGGCAGAGACGCGACAGATTTGCACTGCGCAAATTTTATTGAAGCGATTCGGTTGAGCAAAACTCCGATTGCTGAACCTGAAATCGGTCATCGTTCGACTTCAGTTGCACTGCTCGGAAATATTGCGTTCAAGACCGGAAGACGATTGATCTGGGAAGCTCCGAAAGAATTATTTGTGAACGATCCAGACGCGAATAAATTGCTGAGTAAAAAATCGCGCAAGCCTTGGGATTTGATTTAAAAGTGAATACAACTTAACACAAAGGGACAAAGGATCAACGGTTAAACTGTAGTTGCTTGACCCCTTGCCCCTTTGTCCCTTTGCGTTGAAATCTTCTTTATGAAATTCAAACCAATTGCCTGCATCGCCCTATTTTTATTGCTCATTCCAAGCCTCGCCGCAAAGGTCCCTCCCACCAAAAAACCGAATTATCTCTTCATTGCCGTAGACGATCTCAACGATTGGATCGCTCCTCTGAACGGTCATCCGCAAGTCAAAACGCCGAACATTGATCGTCTGGCAAAACGTGGAATCACGTTCACGAATGCTCACGTACAAGCTCCGCTCTGCAATCCTTCGCGGACGAGTTTGCTCTCAGGATTACTTCCGTCAAGCACTGGACTTTATACATTGATGCCAGGAGTTCGCGCCGTCCCGCGTCTGAAAGATCACGTGATGTTGCCGCAATTTTTGGCGCAAAACGGATATGCGACTTTTAGTGCAGGCAAGGTTTATCACGACGGAGCCATCAAGCAGAATGAGCGCGAAAAAGAATTTCAGGAATGGGGCGAGTCCGGCGCGATGCCCTATCCATCGGAGAAAATCGTCAACACACCTGACAAAATGAAAGCGGTAGATTGGGGAATTTTTCCCGAAGATGACAAGTTACAAGCCGATTGGAAAATCGCAGATTCAGCGATCAAATATTTGAATTCCAGAAAATCCGATCAGCCATTTTTTTTAAGTGTAGGTTTTCGGCTGCCGCACGTTCCATGTTTCGCTTCGCAAAAATGGTTTGATTTATATCCGAATGAAACTTTGATAATGCCGCCATTCAAGGCGAACGACCGCGACGACGTACCTGAATTTGCGTGGAATTTGCACTGGAAATTACCGGAGCCGCGCACCTCATGGCTGCAAAAAAATAACGAATGGAAGCCGCTCTTACGCGCATATTTGGCGACGATTAGTTTGATGGATTCACAAGTTGGACGCGTATTCGACGCGCTTGAAGCGAGCGGGAAAAGTGAAAATACCATCGTCATTTTCTTCTCCGATAATGGCTGGCATCTCGGCGAAAAAGGAGTCACCGGAAAAAATACTTTATGGGAACGTTCGACGCGTGTGCCATTAATTTTTGCCGGGCCGGGTATCTAAGCCGGAGTGAAATCCAATCGTCCCGTACAGTTGCTCGACCTATATCCAACAATTGCTGAGCTCAGCGGAACGCCTGTCAATAAAGGCTTGCAAGGGCATAGCCTGCATCCGCTGCTGAAAAATCCAAACGCAAAATGGCAGTGGCCTGCACTGACAACGCACAACCAAAATAATCACGCCGTACGTTCAGAGCGTTGGCGATATATCCGTTATGCTGACGGTTCCGAAGAACTTTACGATCATCAAAACGATCCCAATGAATGGACAAATTTAGCGAAAGAAAAACGCTTTACCAACATAATTGCTGACCATAAAAAATGGCTCCCGAAAGAAAATCTAAAACCCGTCGCCGGAAGTGCCGCAAGATTATTAGTCAATGAAAACGGGGTCTGGATGTGGGAAGGCAAGCCGATTCGCCGTGAAGAATTAGAGCAATAATTTTAAAAATTATAGTAGTTGTTTTAGTAGAAAAAGTACTACCAATCAGAGTCCCAAAGGGACGTGATGTAATAGTCCAGGGTGCAACCCTGGGTAGAGTTGATTGATTTACGCAAGCCCTGAAAGGGCGAGATATTCGCAAAAATTTATGCCGCCCTTTCAGGGCTTTTGTGCCAATCCGAAACTTACCCAAGGTTGCACCCTGGGCTATTACATCTCGCTCCGTTGGAGCTTTATTCGGAAGATTTTTTATCTGGGAAATTAATATGAAAAAAACACTCGCTTTCTCATTCGTGCTTTTACCTTTTTGCTTGTTCCTTTCCTTAGCGCAAAAAAAATCTTTGCCTGATGTCTCCAACTTACCGATCCAAAAAAATCTTCCTGACCCACTCATCATGTTCGATGGCACTCCTGTCAAAACCAAAGAGCAATGGATCAAGCAACGCCGTCCGGAACTGAAAGAATTATTTCAAAATTATATGTACGGCTATCTTCCGAATGCCCCGAAAATAAAGGCCACGGTGACGAAAACGTATGCGGATTTCTTCGGCGGCAAAGCGACGATGAAGGAAGTTACAATTGATTTAGGGAAGCCAGGCGCGCCGAAAATCTATGTCGTGATGTTTACTCCGAATCAAAAAAAATCTCCTGCTCCGGTAATCCTCGGCACCAATTTTTGCGGCAATCACACGCTCACAACTGATCCGCGAATCACGCTGAATCCGAACTGGATTCCGACTTCGCAGTATTGCCCCGGCGTCGTCAATAACAAAGCCACGGACGCCGCGCGCGGCAAAGGTATTGACAGCGAATGGGGCATCGAAGCCGCTCTCGAACGCGGCTACGCGGTCGTCAGTTTTTTTAACGGCGATGTAGTTCCCGACAAATCTGATATGACAGCAGGAGTATTTCCATTTTTCTCTGCACCAAACGCCGACAAAGATAGTTCATGGGGAGCCGAAGCCGCCTGGGCGTGGGGCTTTCATCGCGTCGTAGATTTTTTAGTCAAAGAAAAAACGATTGATAAAAATCGCATCGCTATCTTTGGGCATTCGCGTTACGGCAAAGCTGCGATGTTTGCAGGAGCGATGGATGAACGCATCGCGATGGTGTTTCCGCATCAAGCCGGAATGGGCGGAACTTCGCCAAGTCGCGGCACTACGGGCGAGCCGCAAAAAGCCATCAATGAACGGTTCCCGCATTGGTTCAATGGAAATTTCAAAAATTTCAACGACAATACTTCGCGCTTACCCTTCGATCAACACTGCCTTGTAGCGTTAATGGCTCCGCGTCCTGTGATGTTTTCCTGCGCGGTAGAAGATGAATGGTCGAACCCTCGCGGACAATTTGAAATGCTGCAAGAGGCGAGCAAAGTCTACAAATTTTTAGGCGTCGAGGGCTTGAACGGAACTGCGATGCCGGAACCTGGAAAACTCATTAATAGTCGTCTTGGATATTTTTATCGTAACGGAAAACATGCGACGACGGGCGAAGATTGGAAAGCATTTTTAGATTTTGCAGATAAGAATTTGAAATAAAAATTGTTCGTAGCCCCGCTTTGAGGCGGAAAGATTTGGCAACTATGTCATTCGCGCTTTAGCTACGTCATTCCGCCTCAAGGCGGGGCTACGAACATGATAACTTATGAAAGACCTCCTCAAGGATTTTGTCGCACGAGCTCTTGCCTACAACGAAGGCATTGATGCTCGTCGCGTCACGCCAACGCAAGAAGCAATTCAACGGCTGAATTTGCTTGATGAAACTTTACCGGAAAATTCCACGGATGCTGCCGCAGTACTGCAAATACTAGACGAAATTGGTTCGCCTGCGACGATGGCTACGACGGGAGGCAGGTATTTTGGCTTTGTGACGGGAGGCACTTTGCCCGCCGCGTTAGCTGCAAATTTGATGGCAGGCGTATGGGATCAGAACGGCGCGTATCGCGTGATGTCACCGATTGCGGCAAAGCTTGAAGATGTCTCGCGCAAATGGTTGTTAGAAATTTTGGATTTGCCTTCAGACGCCGGAGTCGGATTTGTCACTGGAGCCACGATGGGAAATCTGGCTGGCCTAGCGGCGGCTCGTCATGCATTGTTGCAACGGCAAGGCTGGGACGTTGAGAAAAATGGATTATTCGGTGCACCAAATTTGCGAGTCGTCGTCGGTGACGAAGTTCACGCGAGTGTGCTCAACGCCCTGCAATTATTGGGTCTTGGTCGCGAACGCATTGAACGTGTACCAGTTGATTCCCAAGGCAGAATTCGTGCAGATGCTCTGCCAGAGTTGGATGCGCAAACGATCATTTGTCTGCAAGCTGGCAATGTGAATACTGGTTCTTTTGATCCGGCTGTAGAAATTTGCGCGGCGGCAAAAGCCGCAAATGCCTGGGTGCATGTGGACGGCGCATTCGGGTTATGGGCAGCTGTCATTCCTACTTACCAACATTTGACCGAAGGAATTAATGCGGCTGATTCGTGGGTCAC
>JAYTCQ010000199.1:0-14392 GCA_043736395.1 Blastocatellia bacterium
TCGCCGCTTAGATTTGTTGGTGCAATTGGCTTAATCGAATCGTCCGCCCAGCGGTGCGCTTCGGTGAAGTAGGAACCGTTTCCCGTACCTATGTTTACAGCCTCTAGTGCAATATTTTGTTGCTTAGCCATCCGCTCGACTGCGCATCTCAACATCTGTTCGGCAAAATATTTATAGTGTGGATCGTGATAAATCGCTGCTGCTTTTTCATACACTGCGACAAAACGCAACGTGTTTCCTTCGTTCCAGTGCGCATCGCCAAAATCAGGAAGATTCCCGTGCGGAGTCAGCAACTGCACAAAATAATCCAGATAATATTTGATGACCGGAGAGTGCAAAACATCGGGCTGATTGCTGACATCAGCGTACGAAAATAACGCGTTCAGCCAGACGCTGTGGTATCCGGTCGCGTCTTCGACTTCCCATTGTTTTAAGCTGTCGCTCGCCAATGTTTCCGCCATCTGCTGCCATTTTTTTGCATCTGGATGATCGGGCAGCGCGACCGAACCGTAATACAAACTTTCCGCTCGCAGCATCGCGCGATTATGCGCACCCCATTCGGGGAAATAGAATACGTGATTCAAACTGAACGCTAAATCTCGCTCAATTCTCGTCCGCGTATTCGCATCAAACGCGCCGCTGTCGCGCGTTCGCATGTATGAACGCATGTAAGGCGGCATCACAAAAAAGTCAGTAATTGCAGGCACGCCGTAGCGGTACTCGATGCGGCGACCTTTGAATTCATCGGCGTATTGTTCGCGCATATCCACGACGCCTATCAAAATATCCCGCGCTTGTTCGGCGTATTTTTTTTCTTTCGTTTCAAGATATAAATACCCTAAAACGTCCGCGAGATAGACCGAACCTCCCGGCCCCAAATATCCGAACAATTCAAAATATTTCGGATTTTTTTTCCACGTCTCAACGTACTGCGGATTCGTTTTGATCCCTTCTTCGGCGGAGCGTTTAATCATCTCTAAATATTCTTTTTTCGTGACTTGCGCCTGCGTGATAGAAAAAAGAAGTTGAGAAAAAATTATCAGTGTCAGGAATTTTTGGATGAGCTTCATGAGGTTATTTTAAAAGGAGTTGTTCAAAATCAATGTCTTCGATGGACTGTTGTTTTTTGGGAACTGATTTCGATTTTTTGGAAACTAGAATTTCACGATCCAGCTTTTGGTTAAATTTTCGAACTTCGATTATTTGCTTGCCTGTTAAGTAATTTGTGCTGACAGAACTGCTATCCCCTGTTGCGCGATCTCGCTTATTCCGATCTTCACCGATCAAATAGAATTTGCTCACAATTGAATCAAACCGAAACAAATTGACGAAATCTACCATCTCACGTGAACCTGTCAGTTGCGAAACAATCAGGACTCCATTTTTAATTTTCAAATCTGCGCCTGTACCGCCATAACCCAGCATCCCCCCGCAGCCAACACATTGCAATAATTTATTTGCTACGGCAACGCGAGAAAATTTCTCGTCCTTGGTTTTCAGCAAAATCAGCAAAGCACGTTGCGTATCAAGATCGACACCGTTTTTATCTTTAGTTGTCTCCACTTGTATCAATTGTACCACCGCATCCGGCAAGGAATCCTGATTCAAATCGCCTTCAATTTGTTGTTCAATTTTCCAGCCTTTGGGAACAAAATCCTCAATCTTTTCACCGTTCTTCGGGATGAGATTTGGATTCAGCAGGAGGCGTCCGTCTGATGCAAACAAAGAAATACCCAGCAGCAAAATTACATTTAGCATTTTCAAGACTCCATTTTTCGAGGGAGTGACGTTATACTTGGTCTAGCCAATTTGGCAAATCTATTTTCTCCGAAAATTTGGGAGCAAGTTTCATGTTCAAGCTCAAATTCATTGTAATCACTTTGGCAATCGCAGCAATAGCATTGACGAACTTCTTTGACTCACATGTCGTCAACGCAAATTCTACTGCGCTGACATTGGATACAACAAAACCGCTCAACGAAATCGAAACCCCGAAAGATGGGTGGAGCTTTCGCAATCACGTCATTCCTGTGATGACAAAACTTGGTTGCAATCAGGGAGCCTGCCACGGTGCAGCGGCTGGCAAAAATGGATTTAAATTAACACTGCGCGGTTACGATCCTGAGCTGGATTATCAGGTTGTCACGCGTCAATCATTAGGTCGTCGCATCAATAAAATTGAGCCTGCAAAAAGTTTATTATTGCTGAAACCGACGATGGCGATTGGTCACGGTGGAGGCAAAAAGATTGACGTGGATTCGCTCGAATACCGCGTCATTTCTGAATGGATTGCGGCTGGCACTGTCGCTCCGGCTGAATCAGATTCGCGCATTACAGGCATCGAAGTCGCCACCAATAATTCCGGTGAAGAAATTCAGTTGAGCGTCAAAGCGTCCTTTAATGACGGGCATTCCGAAGACGTCACACGTTGGGTGAAGTACGCTGTTGCCGATGCGTCCATCGCGACCGTAGACGAATCCGGCAAAGTAAAATTAATCGGTCACGGCGAAACTGCCATCACCGCGCAGTATCAATCCGCCGTTTCTTTCACACGTGTGACGCGAGCTTTTCCTGCGAAAATTTCTCCTGAAGTTTTTACGAATTCGACTAGAAATAATTTCGTAGATGAATTCGTTATCAAGAAATTGCAAACATTAAATATCGCTCCTTCGGGAACTGCGAACGATTCTGAATTTATTCGTCGCGCATTTTTAGACACCGCCGGAATTTTGCCAACTGCGCAGGAAGTCACAGATTTTCTGAATGACAATTCTCCTAACAAACGTGCCAAACTCGTGAATTCCCTGCTCGAACGCGAAGAGTACGTTGATTATTGGACTAACAAATGGGACGACTTGCTTTTAGTTTCGACGCTGAAAATTAATAACAACGCGATGTGGAGCTTTCATAACTGGATTCGCAAAAGCGTCAAAACCAATAAACCGTGGGATAAATTCGTCCGCGAAATTGTGACGGCTTCTGGCAATACACTCGAAAACGGCGCCGCGAATTATTACGTCATTCACAAAGAACCCACCGACCTCAACGAAAATCTTTCGCAAGCATTTCTCGGAATGTCCATCACTTGTGCGCGCTGCCATAATCATCCTCTGGAAAAATGGACGCAGAAACAATACTTCGAAATGGCAAATCTTTTCGGACGCGTCGCTTTGAAAAATGGAGTCAGAGCCGGAGACGTCAGCGTCTACACTTCACCCACGGGCGACGTGATTTTGCCGCGCTTGAATAAAGCGATGCAGCCCAGACCACTCGACGGTGAAGGAATTCCTTTTGAAGGAACTGACCGCCGCGAACATTTAGCGAATTGGTTGACTGCTCCATCAAACCCTTATTTTTCGCGGGCTATCGTGAATCGTGTCTGGAAAAATTATATGGGTCGCGGCCTCGTTGAAGCCGTAGACGATATGCGAGCGACGAATCCTCCGTCCAATGATGAATTGCTCGCCGCACTGACAAAAGATTTCGTTGAGCATAAATTCGATGTCAAACATTTGATGCGGACGATTATGAATTCTGCGGCGTACGGGCGCTCTTCGACGGCGAATGAAAACAACGCGAAGGATGAGAAATATTATTCCAAATTTATCGTCAGACGTTTGCCAGCGGAAGCGATGCTGGATGTGATTTCGCAGGTCACAAATGTCCCAACCGAATTCCCGGATTTCGCAGAAGGTATGCGTGCCGTGCAACTCCCCGATTCGCGCATCAATCAATATTTTTTGAAGGTGTTCGGACGCCCGGTGCGCGTGACGACGTGCGAATGCGAACGGTCTTCAGAGCCGACCGTACAACAGGCTTTGCACATCATCAACGGCGAAACGTTGAATCAAAAATTACGCGCGGCAGGAGGGTTTGTGGATAATGTCGTCAGGCTCGGCTTGCCGGATGATGCGATCATCAATCACCTATATTTATCGGCATTTTCGCGTCATCCGTCTGTGCAGGAATTGAAAAATTTAACAGCTGCGATGAAAGAAAACGGGCGTGAAAAAATTGCAAGAAAACAAGCAGTGGAAGATGTGGTGTGGGCTGTGCTGACGAGTAAGGAATTTTTATTTAATCATTAAAAAAGTGTATCGTAAACGTCCCGTTTGCGATTCCAAATGAGCAACAAACGGGACGTTTGTTGTACGCTTTTTGATTTGTCTACAGCGATGAAGACACCTTTAATTTATGCAGATTTTCAAGATTACAAGTTCATTTTTTTCCAGTGTAATGACGCCCTTACTGCGTGCGGGCTTCTGCATTCAAATCGCAGCCTTCGCTACGGTTGCATTCGCTCAGCCAACCTTCAAATCCGTAGATGCCATCCTCCAGGAAAAATGTATCGCCTGCCACAATCACACCACGCGCAAAGCCGATCTGAATCTGGAAAGTTTTTCCGCGATGATGAATGGCGGCAAGCGCGGCGCGCCTATCGTTGCCGGGAATTCTGCTGAAAGCCTGCTTTACAAATTTATTGACGGCACGATAAAGCCGCGCATGCCGCTCGGCGATCAATTATCCACCGCAGAAATTAAGACGATCAAAGATTGGATTGATGCGGGAGCGAAGAACAGTGATGAGATAAAAGTGATGAGTGATGAGGGCAAAGTTCAAAGTCCAAAAACCCAAGTTCCAATTATCAAAACTACGGTTCCGGTGAAGGCTTCGATTAGTAGTCTGGCGTTCAATTCATCAATGATTGCGCTCGGTTCGTATCAGGAAATTGAATTGCTCAACCCTGACGGAAAATCGCTCAACAAATTTTCCGGCGCATCCAATCAAGTCCGCGCGGTCGCGTTTAGTCCTGATGGAAAATTGCTTGCGGCGGCTGGCGAAAATCCTTCGCAGTTTGGCGAAGTCAAAATCTTCAACATCGCAGACGGCAAAGAAATCGCTTCGATTCGCGGACATCGTGACAATATTTTTTCGCTCGCGTTTAGCCCTGACGGAAAAATGATGGCAACATGCAGCTACGATAAAATGATCAAGTTGTGGGACGTAGCCACGGGGAAAGAACTCAAAAATTTGAAGGATCATACAGATGCAGTGTTCGCTGTGGCGTTCAGTCCCGATGGGAAAAAACTGGCGTCCGCTGCCGCAGATCGCAATGTAAAAATTTGGGATGTCGCCACAGGAGAACGGCTGTATACACTCAACGATTCGCTGGATGCGGTGAATACAATCGCGTTTCATCCGTCAGGAAAATTCCTCGCCGGAGCCGGAGCCGACCGCATCATTCACATCTGGGAAATCGGCGAAAAGGACGGTAAACAGGTGCGCTCATTAATTTCGCACGAAGACGCGATTAACGTGATTGCCTTCTCGCCCGATGGTAAAATCATTGCTTCCACGGGAGCCGATAAAGCTCTGAAATTATGGAACTCTTCCGACCTGAGCGAATTGAAAATATTAGAAGCTCAATCCGATTGGGTGATGGCAATGACGTTTAGTCCGGACGGAAAAAAATTACTCGTCGGACGATTTGATGGAACTGTCGTGAGCTACGATCCGGTCAGTGGCAACAGTACGAAAATCAAATGATCAAAATTAAACTGGCGGAGACTGACGAAGAAATTAAGAGCTGCTTTGCGGTGATGGCGCAGCTCAGGCCGCATCTGACGAAAGAGGAATTTCTTCGCCGCGTAAAATTGCAACAACGGGAAGGCTACCTGCTCGCATTTGCTGCGGATGAAGATGAAGTCAAATCGGTCGGCGGCTACCGCATTCAGAACATGCTCGCGCACGGAAAATTTTTGTATGTTGATGATTTGGTCACAGATGAGAATGCACGGTCGAAGGGCTACGGCGATGCGCTGTTTGATTGGTTAGTGCAACAGGCAAGCAAAGAAAATTGCGATAAATTTCAACTTGACTCTGGCGTGCAAAGATTTTCTGCACACCATTTTTATTTCCGAAAACGAATGGAAATTTCCCGTTACCACTTCAATTTAAATTTATGAAACGACGACAATTTATTCACACTACAACTCTCGCAACCCTAGGAATGACATTAACAAATGAACTCACTGCCGCTCCAAAATGGACGATCGGATGCTTCAATCGTCCGTGGACAAAATGGAGCTTCGATGAATCGCTGGATGGCGTCAAAGCCGCTGGATATAAAGTCACGGGGCTGCTATCACGCACCAAAGACGATCAATTCATCGGCTCCAGCGTCACGCCGGAATATCTCGCGAGCATCAAAGAAAAACTGTCGAAGCGCAGATTGAAAGCCAACATGGGAGCCTTGAACGTGAAATCCGCGCTGCCCTTTGAAGATGCCAAAATTGATCTGCGCAAACAAATTGATAATGCGCAGTTTTTAAAGCTGGAATCCCTGCTGACCTTCGGAGTAGACAAGCCCGCAGAATACGACAATTTCTACAATTTAATGTCCGACGCGGCGGCGTATTCCCAAGAGCGAAAAATTAAGTTGGCGATGAAACCGCACGGCGGCGGCAGTGGATCTTCAGATGAAATTCTGGCTGCTATCAAACGCGTCAATCATCCAAATTTCAAAATCTGGTACGACGCAGGAAACATTATTCACTACACCGGCAAAAACCCCGTCGAAGAATTGATGCCGATCATTGATCACGTGACCGGATTCTGCGCGAAGGATTGTGCCGTCCAAAAAGGCGATGTGATGTTGCAGTTCGGTACCGGCAAAGTGGATTTCAGAGCCGTTTTTGCGAAGTTAAAAGGTGCGGGATTTAAAGGCCCGATTATGGTGGAATGCTGCAAGCTTTCGATGCTCGCCGCCGAAGTCACGGCGAACGCCAAGGCCAATCGTGAATTTTTAGAAAAAGTTTTAGCGACTTTATGAATGCAATAGACCACGGATAGAGCGGGTGTTACGGGTTTACGCGGGTCTGAATTTTCAGATCCGCGTAAACCGGCATGATCCGTAAAATCCGAGGTCTATGCTCCTAAAAACCTGAATCTCGGAGGAATCTATGCTCAGCCAAAAAACTTTAATTTCCTGCTCACTCTGCCTATTCGGAGTCTTTGCTTTTGGTACGTCACAGCTTCCTCTCAGTCCGACGCCTGTGCCAACTGGCGATCCGTTGCCAGCGATCCTGAAAGAAGTGCAGCTCATTCGCGCCAGCATTCCGCGCTCCAATCTGAACACCTTTATGGCGGACACCACGATGGCGCGCATCAAAATGCAAAAAGACATCATTGATCGCCTTGTCACTCGTGTTGAAGAAGTTAAAGTGAATATCAAAAGATCAACGGATGAAGGTGAAGAACAACGGCTGATCAGAAAAAATCTGGAAGAGCGCTTGCAACGAACAATTGACCCGGTGCAACGTGCGGGAATGGAGTACGCGATTGAGCAATTAAAGTATAAAGTAAGTTCCGGATTTCAAAATATTCAGGATTTACGCAATCAGGAATTTCGCCTGAACAGTCAAATTATGTCTGAACAAAAATTCCTGGACGACTACAATAATCGCCTCGATAAACTCCTCAACGAAATTGAAAATCAGGTTGGCAAACAGGAAAAATAGTTTCACTGAGATTTGTTATGAAAAATTTACTGGTTGTATTTTCACTCCTTTTCTTGAATACGTTATCGGTTGATGCGCAAGACAACACACGCGCCAACACTGTCTATAGCGGCACTGCGCAGCCGTTTGTCTCGACAACTTCACCGCTCGGAGGGCAGACCGGAAAGACATTGACGATGACGGTCGAAGGTTCAAATTTATCGGGCGCAACTGAAATTCTCTGGAATAAACCTGGGATCAATTCAAAGATAGTGTTCAATACGGAATCAATGCGCGAGACGCCGAAACTAGCGCAGGGTGCGACGGGGCAGCTCGTGATTGATAAATTGACGCGCAATAAATTAACGATTGAAACGACGATTGCGGCGGACGCGCAGCCGGGAACATATAATTATCGCGTCAAGACTCCGATGGGGACGACCAATTTAGGTTCACTTTTTATTAGCCCGTTTGCGATTCATAAAGAACACGAAATGAACGATTCCGCGTCAGATGCTGAAGCGGTAATGTTGCCGGTCAACGTTCACGGTAAGCTTGAAAAATCAGGGGATTTCGATCATTTCAAATTCAAAGCCGATAAAGGGCAAACGATAGTTTTTCAGATCAATGCCGCGTCCATTGGTTCACGGCTTGATTCTGTTTTGGCCTTGCTGGATGCGAATGGAAAAATTTTAGCGAGTAACGACAGCGGCAATGGCGGAATAGATTCCCTGCTCGGCTATACATTTTTTGAAGCTGGAGAATTCGTCATTCGCGTCTCAGAATTTGAAGGTCAAAAACCTGTGATGAGTGGACTCGGCTATATTTTGACCGTCGCCGAAGCTCCTTATCTTGCCAGCGTTTTTCCCCTCGGCATCAGGCTCAATCAACCGACAGAATTAGAAGCCAGCGGATTTGGTTTAGGCGAGAATCGTAAATTTTCGATCATCGGAAAACCTTCGATGACGGGCGAAGATACGATGCTCATCAAATCACAAACTTCCAAAGGTGAATCCATCAATGCAATTCGCGTCGCGGTAGGAATTGATCCCGAAGTCCCTGAAAATGCGGCTCCGCACGATTCCATCGCCACCGCGCAGGCGCTGACAATTCCTTCGACGATAAACGGAACAATCCAAAATCCCAAAATAAAAACCGGCGAAACTGACTTCTATAAATTCACCGCGAAAAAAGATCAGACGATAATTTTCGAAGTTGGAGCGCAACGGTTCGGATCACTGCTCGATTCCGTCATCGAAATTTTTGATGAGCAGGGACGCCCCGTACCGCGTGCCGTCATTCGCGCTGAACTCGAAACGCAACTCAATTTGCGCGATGCAGATTCGGGCGGCTCCGGCATCAGAATTGTCTCGTGGAATGGCGTCAATCCGGGAGATTACATGATGGCGGGCAATGAAATTTTAATGGTAGATCGTTTGCCCAAAGGGCCTGACGAAGACATGTTTTTTGTGGCGGATCCATTGACCGGAAATCGCATCGGAATGATTGAAACGACGCCCGAAGGACACGCGATCAACAGCCCTATTTATAAGGCTACGATTCATGCGCCGGGTACAAAATTTTCTTCGAATGGATTGCCGACAGTGACGCTGAATTATCGTAATGACGACGGCAGTGCGATGTACGGCAAAGATTCAAAATTGACGTTCAAAGCTCCCGCGAATGGAACATATTTTTTGAGTCTGCGCGATGTGCGAGATTTTCAAGGCTATAATTTCGGCTATCGTTTATCCGCGCACGAACCGCGTCCGGATTTTTCCATTGTCGCAGATTTGATGAACCCGAATGTGCCTGTCAATGCTGCCCGTCCGATCACCATCACCGCGAATCGCAAAGACGGATTCGATGGAGAAATTGATGTCAAAATTTTGGATTTGCCCCTCGGATGGAGCGCGACTTCCGGCAAGATTTTAGCGGGACAAACGTCAACTTTATTAATTCTTTCCGCCACAGAAAAAGCCGTGGGCGGATTTCCATTGAAGATTCACGGCACTGCGAAAATCAATCAAAAAATCGTCACCCGCGCTGTGAATACAGAAGAAAAATTAAGCTACGTTTCAACGGCTCCGGCGCCTGAATTAAATGTCTTCACCGACGTGCAAAAACTCACCGTCGAACCAGGCGGAAAAACTTCGATGACGGTCAGCATCAAACGAAATCACGGCTTCGCCGGACGCGTCCCGATTGACGTTCGTGGATTGCCGCACGGCATCATTACGACAGATGTTGGATTGAATGGAATTTTGATTACACCGGAAGAAACTTCGATGCTATTTACGATTGAAGTGCAACGGTGGGTGAAGCCGGGAATTCAGCCATTTTATGTGGTCGCGAGGATTGAAACGACTTCGCCGCAGAGACAGGATTTTGCGTATTCACAGCCAATTTTATTGACGATTAAGGCGAAGGAACAGGCGGCAGCGAATAAAATCTTTAACATGAAACGATCCAAAAATTAATTCTCAAAAAGTGGAAGGATTGAGGTAGCTGCGATGAGTAGCAAAAATCGTTTATGGGCAATTATCATTGCGTCAATAGGAACTATTTTATTACTGCTTTATATTTTCGACGTTCCACCAATTCAAGATTGATCCACACATTAGTCAGCCAAAAACGTTTTACTCATCAAAATACCCAACGACCGCGAAGCGCGGCGTTGGGCAAACTAAAGTTTGTACTCTGAACACTTCTATTCAGTTTCTGCTACCTGAACAAGACGTCCTGTTTTCACATCATAAATGTATCCGTAAATTGGGATGTCACGAGGAACTAACGGGTGCGTTCGGATCCGTCGAACGTCAGACTGAACACTCTCGGTTAGATTGCGGATCGTGAGCCAGTCAATGTAATCGCCTTCGGTGGAACCGGGACCTTCCCCGCTATCATGCCAACCTGTCTCATCAACGCTAGAGGTTTTCAAACTCTGCGCGAGTAATCCACGCATCGTTTCGTCATTGAACGTTTCCATTCCGCAGTTGGTATGATGAATCACAAACCATTCACGTGTGCCTAATAACTTATAAGAAATCACGAGCGAGCGAATCGCGTCATCGCTGGCGCGTCCTCCTGCATTTCGGATCACGTGCGCATCGCCTTCAGACAATCCGGCATATTTGGCAGGGTCTAAACGGGCATCCATACAAGTGAGGATGGCAAATTGCCGTCCTGGAGGCATTGGAAGATTGGATTTCTCGCCAAAGCTTGCAGCATATTGAGCGTTGGCATCCAACACTTCTTGTAAAATCTTACTCATTAATTTTTTCTCCTAATAGTTGGTTGTAATTAAAAAATACTGAAAATAATAGGGATGTATAAAGCTGAAACTAAACAAACTAACAGTTCACCGTACCGTCAAATCGCCGCAGAATTCACGCTACGCATGCCAACGACCGCGAAGCGCGGCACTTTGGCAAAGTGAAGTTTAGACTCTGAGCGTCTTATTTCGCCTTCATAATTTTCGTCTCGTCCACTGCTTGCGCCGGATTCGCGTTAAAGGTTGAATCCCAGCGTGAACAATACACAATTCTCAATTTCTTCGAGCGTTATATCACTAACTTCGCCCAACTTTTTCGTCAGTCTGTTTTTATCCAAAACTCGCAACTGATGACACAAGGCAACAGATTCAATCAACAAACCGCCATCGCCTGCCGCTACTTGAACACACGTTGGCAAAGTAGCGCGTCGCAAATTTGTCGTGAATGGAATGGCTAAATAGGTGGTCGTAAATCGGTTGATAGCATTCGTTTGCATCACCAGTACAGGACGTGTGCCAGCCTGTTCCGAACCGCGAACAGGGTCAAGCTGCGCCAACCAAATTTCCCCACGAATAACTTTCACTGCGCCGCATCCTCACGCGCGAGGCTGGTAGCATAGTCAGCTAATCCAGTTTCCGCAAGTTCACGATCTTCGTCGGCAAATTCGGCATATAAAGCTTCCAATTCAGCATCGTCAAATGATGAATTGGTTTTGCGATGTTCACGAAACTTAAGAAACTCTAAATATTCTGCCACTTCTCGCAACTGTGCCTCGGTTAGCGCAGAAAGATGTGTCGTAACTTTTTCTCTGGTAGAAATCATAATTGGATTATTTTACAGCGAACCATTCGGAATTGCATCGTAATTAGCACTGACACTTGCGAAGTGTGGCGCTTCGGCAAACTAAAGTTTGAATTTCAAACTATTTCGCGCTTCTAATTTTTGTGTCGCCTGCCGCCTGGGCAGGATTAGCTTTCGCGGTGTACCCCTGCCGCGTTCGCACGATATATTTGCGATTTTCTTTCTGGGCGACATCCACTAAAATTTTTCGATACGTGCCGTCTTTTTTGTCATTGGATGGCGCGTAGCTCAGCACGTACTGTGAGCGCAAATCTTTCGCGATCTGTGCCATGACAGCGGGGATTTCCCGCGCGTCTTTCGGGAAAAATGCGCGTCCGCCTGAATCTTCGGCGAGCTTGATCAGCAGGTCTTTGGCTTTCTTCGCGCCTGACCTTCCAAACAATCCTGAGGGTTCGTCGGTTTCATCGAGAATGCCGACCAGATAAACCTGGACGTCGTCTTCCTGAATGACTTTGGAAACTTCTTTTTCTTTGACAGCGCTGTTTTTCTCAACACCATCCGTGATAACAACTAAGGCTTTTTTGCGCTGTTTGCCTTTTTCCTGCGCATAATCAGCGGTCGCAATAATCGCGTCCAGCAAAGCCGTACCGCCTCCCGTATACAAATCATTTAAGCCATCTTCGAGTTCGCGTTTGTCGCGGGTGAAATCGCGGACGAGTTCGGCTTCGGCTTTGAATTGCGAAAGAAACGCTTCGTCTTCGGATTTCATTTGCTTGATCAGTCCGAGGGCGGAATCAGAAACGGTCTGCAATTTCGTACGCATACTGCCTGAAGTGTCAATGACAATGCCGAGGCTAAGCGGCACATCAATTCGTCTCGCGCTCGTGAGGTCTTGGCGAACTTTATCTTCAAAAACCTGAAAATCGGCTTCCTTGAGTGTTTCAATAGGCTTGCCTGTTTGATCAAAAACGGCTACGTCCAGCACAACTTCCTCGGTAGAAATTCTCTCGATAATGCCTTCCTGTGAATTGTCGGCTTCGGAGCCTTGCCGTTGCGGCTCTTTTTTCTTCGGCGGGTCTTGCTTCGCGGGAGGTTGCGCGGGAGTCGCCGGTTTGGCCTGAGGCTTGGCCTCTTGCTTCAAAACCGGATGAGCGACTTTCGCATTTAAGGGATTGTACCAGATTTGCGGGCGCTTATGGATTGGCGCAGCGAGTGAGGAAATGATAAGGAATGCTGTTAAAAAAAGAGCAATGAAAGATTTCAGATTTGGGCGCATGAAAATTTCCTTCCCGGTTTGCTAGAGTTAGGGGTTCAAACTACAAGTGTTATTATACACCGAATAATGCGCGAGCAAATTCTCTTGAGCGAATAAACCGACGTTAGCCTATAATACCGATCCATGAATGATGGAAAGGATATAAAAATGAGAAGCACTGAAAACAAATTCGACGTTGTCCTCCTGAATGGAACCGTCGTCACCATGAACGCTGACTACGAAGTCCTCACCCAGGCCGCAGTCGCGATTAAAGACGAACGCATCGCCTTGGTTTGCCAAGTGAAAGATTTACCGGAAGGCTGGACATCACGGCAAACAATTGACACCACTGATGCCGTGATTATCCCCGGATTAATTAATGCGCATACGCACGTTCCGCACTCGCTACTGCGCGGAGTCGGCGACGGATTACCACTGGAACGTTGGCTCAGCGAAGCCATTTTTCCTATTGAAAAAGCCTGTGTCGACGAAGATTTTGTCAAAGTCGGCGCCCGCCTTTCCATCATTGAAATGTTGATGGGAGGTACGACGACTTTTGCCGATATGTTCTTTTACGAAGGAGCTATCGCGCACGAAGCGGAAACGCTGGGGATTCGCGCTGTCCTCGGCGAAACCGTCATGGACTTCCCTACCCCGGACGCGCCAGATGGAGTCAAACAAGGCTTAGCCAATGCCGAAAAATTTATTGATGAATGGAAAGGCCACGACCGCATCACGCCGGCAGTTGCGCCTCATGCGCCTTATACCTGCTCGCCGGAAACGATTCGGGCTTCACGCGATCTGGCTTTAAAAACCGACTCTCCGGTTTTGATTCATCTCTCGGAAACGAAAAATGAAGTTGATCAAATTCTCAAACAATACGGCACCACGCCAATTCATTATGTAGCACGTGAAGGACTTTTTGATGCCAAAGTTTTAGCAGCGCATGTCGTCCATCCGCAATCCGGTGAACTCTCGTTGATGCGCGAAAAGAAAGCAGGCATCGCGCATTGTCCACGCTCGAATATGCATCTCGCGTCAGGCGCCGCACCGATTCGTCGAATGATGGATAAAGATATGCGATTGGCTTTAGGAACGGACGGAGCGGCTTCGTGTCCGACGACAAATTTATTTGAAGAAATGGCGACTGCTGCCCGCTTAGCTAAACTTCATCACGAACGCGCCGATGTCGTTTCGGCCCGTGAAGTCTTCGCGCTCGCGACCATCGGAGGCGCAAGAGCGCTTAACAAAGAAGATGAATTAGGCTCGATCGAAGTCGGGAAATTGGCGGATGTTGTGGTCGTTGATACCGGCTCCGGCACGCTCGAACATTTGCCGATTTACGATATTTACGCACACCTTGTTTATTCAACTGCCGAAGCCCGCGATACGATCATCGGTGGCATGCTTGTCGTCCGCGACAAACGCGTCCTGACGATTGATTGGCAAAGATTACGCAAACAGGTAAGAGAACAATCAGAACGAATCTTGCGAGTAGGAAGATAGAGTTAAGGCAGAAGCCCGCACGCAGTAACGGCGCCAGTCTGCTATTCAAACTTGCG
>JAYTCQ010000200.1:0-3272 GCA_043736395.1 Blastocatellia bacterium
AAAATGAATGGCATCAAAAAACCGTGCGCGAAGTGATGTTACCAGTAAACGATTCTTTCTTTGTTCCGGCAAAAGCTTCGCTGGAATTTGCAACCTCCAAGATTAAAGCTACGCCACTGCATCATCTGGCGGTGATTGATAACGACGGAATTGTCGTCGGATATTTAAGCCCAAAAGATTTGAAGTTAGAAATGGCAGAAACCCGCACGTAGTAAGGGCGCCAGTACTTCACCCAAACTTTCGAGGTTAACAAATTATTTGCTTTCAATGCGAAGGCGCCCTTACTACGTGCGGGCTTCTGCATTACTTTAATCCTATGCTCAGTGCTATTCGAGAAAACGTTCGCCTCGCTCCCTACACGACTTTACGCATCGGAGGCATTGCTCGTTATTTCGTGGATGTCACCAACGAAGATCAGCTCCGCGAAGCGCTGGACTTCGCCAAAGCCAAAGCCCTGGACATTTTCGTCCTCGGTGGCGGCAGTAATGTCCTCATCGCCGATGCCGGATTTAAAGGCGTCGTCCTGCACATCGCACTCGATGGGATTTCTTTCGAAGAACAAAAAGACGAAGTCATCGCCACCGTCGCTGCCGGAGAAAATTGGGACAATTTCGTCAATCAATGCGTCGCGAAAAATTTATCAGGTGTTGAATGCCTGAGCGGAATTCCCGGCAAAACTGGTGGCACCCCGATTCAAAATGTTGGAGCCTACGGTCAGGATGTCAGCGAAACAATCATTAAAGTTCGCGCCTTTGATCGGCAAACAAAATCCGTCATCGAACTCACGAATTCTCAATGCGGATTCGGTTATCGTTCCAGCATTTTCAATACCACCGAACGGGATCGCTACGTCGTAGTCGAAGTCACCTTCCGCCTGAAAAAAAATGGCGAACCAGCCTTGCGCTATCCTGATTTGCAAAAATATTTTGAGTCCAGCGAAGCCCCGCCAACACTCGCGCAAGTTCGCGCCGCCGTCCTTTCCATCCGCGCCAGCAAAGCGATGGTGATTACTCCGAATGATCCCGACAGCCAAAGCGTCGGTTCATTTTTCAAGAATCCAGTTGTGATTGCTGAGAAATTTGCTGAGATCAAAAAAGCCGCCAAAAAATTAAACATCAAAGAAGTCCCACACTTCCCTGCCGCCGACGATAAAATAAAAATTCCTGCTGCCTGGTTGATCGAACAATCAGGATTCGTGAAAGGATATTCACGCGGACGCGTCGGAATTTCATCAAAGCATACACTTGCGCTCATTAATAAAAGTAATGCTACCGCGGATGAAATGCTGACGCTGATGCGAAAAATTCAGGAAGAAGTGAATAAACGTTTTGGAGTCGCGCTCCTGCCGGAGCCGATTTATATTAGTAGTGAAGGCTGGTAGTTCTCTGACTGGAGCGCGAGCGCGTGAAACGCCGCTCGCGTGACGTGGCGAGCGGTTCACTTGATCTTTAGGGTATTTCCTCGCCACGGTCGTTTGCATCGCTACGCTGGCAAACGAAGCAAGCGAGACGCTCGCGCTCCAGTCCAATTTAACGTTATGAATCCTAAATTCTTACTCGTCGAAACAAATCATCACATCACCCGTATCACCTTAAATCGACCTGACAAACGCAATGCGCTTTCACTCGAATTGATGCAAGAACTCATCGCCTGTTTTCGCGCACTCGACAACAACACGCACGTCGTAATTTTATCCGCCACCGGTTCCGCATTTTCCGCCGGACACGACCTCGGTGAAATGATGAATCGTTCCCTTGACGAATACCGCAAAATCTTCGACACCTGCGTAGAATTAATGACGATGATCCAAAATATTGCACAGCCCGTCATCGCCGAAGTCCACGGCATCGCCACCGCCGCTGGCTGTCAATTAGTCGCGACGTGCGATTTAGTGATGGCGGCTGATAGTGCAAAATTCGCTACACCAGGAGTGAAGATCGGATTATTTTGCAGTACGCCGATGGTCGCTCTGAGCCGCAGCATCGGACAAAAACGCGCCCTCGAAATGTTGCTCACCGGCAAAGCCATTGACGCGAAAACCGCGATGGAATGGGGCTTAGTCAACCATGTCGTCCCTGCTGAAAAATTAACGTCAGAAACATTTTCCCTCGCCGAACAAATCGCCTCCGCCAGCCCTTTTATTCTCGGCATCGGGAAACAGGCATTTTATAAGCAAATTGATTTGGATCGCACGCAGGCGTATGAATACACGAAAGAAGTAATGAGCCAGAACGCGATGGCAGCAGATGCGCAGGAAGGCATCGACGCATTTTTAGAAAAGCGAAAACCGTGCTGGACTGCGAAATAATCTGAGATTTCGCGACAGCGTTTGGAGTGCGGTGCGTTGTTATCCCTTTTGTATTTCTTTCGCCGCTGCAAACTTATCGTGCAATTCTTACCCAAATTTACAATTGCCTCTCAACACCTTCTCACCATCCTCTTACCGAAAGATTTTTCTTGACCGAAATCTCACCTTCGGTAGAATCGTCGCCGTTGCATACTCAGTTCTCAGACAATTCACTCACCCCGAATAACCTCATAAATCGGAGACAGCAGAATTATGAAAATCTTATTGTGTACCCTTCTCACGTTGATAACGTTCATCACCCCTGCTCTGGCACAAAATAGTAATTTTGGAAAACAGGAAACACTACAAATTCTTAAAAATGCCAAAAGCGAAATCAAGAAACATTATTACGACGAAAAGTTTCACGGGATCAACCTTGACGAACACTTCAATAAAGCCGAAGAGAAAGTCAAAAATGCCCAAAATACTGGACAACTGATGGGAATTATCGCCCAGACACTGCTGGAATTTAATGACTCGCATTTGTACTTCAGCCCACCTTCGCGAATGAACAAATTTGAATACGGCTTCCAAATTGGAGCGGTCGCCGACGACGTTGTGGTTACGGCGGTCAAGCCAGGGTCAGATGCCGAGAAGCAAGGGCTAAAAATGGGTGACAGGGTAAGCAGCATCAACGGCTACCCCGCAATTCGCGAAAAGCTTTGGGTATTGCGCTATTTGTTTTATTCCTTACGTCCACAGCCTTCGCTACGGTTAGTATTCAAAACTCCAGATGACGTTGAGAAAACCGTTGAGATACAGGCAAAAATTCGACAGGGAAAGCAGGTTACTGACCTGACAAATTCCATCGAGATCAACAACCTATTACGCGATATTGAAAGTGACGCCCACTTGAATCGCCAACGCTATGCCAAGCTTGGAGATGATATTTTTGTCTGGAAAATGACCGGCTTCGATATTGAAG
>JAYTCQ010000201.1:0-2909 GCA_043736395.1 Blastocatellia bacterium
GGCCGAGGCGCTGACGGCCATTGCCGCAGCGAGGCCAAGAATCTTGTGCGAGAAACGCATGATGTGTCCTTTGCTTGGTTCTGAAACAGCGGTCATTGCCGCTTTATGGGGTTTCCTGGAGGAGGAGGGAATACCTTCCCTTTTCTAGCCCGGGGAGTTTGACCGAGTTTTGTGACAGCAATATTTCAGCAACCGAAGTGATGTGAGGCGCGGATGTTTGTCTTTTACGGTGGGCCAGTTTGTCGCAAGCGGCGGCAAATAGAAGGTAGATCAACCACGGAGTGAGTCGGGTAGCGATCAGTGTCGTGATTACCTACCACTGTGCGCCGGTTGTCATAAATTTTGGCGACCGTTGCCGAGCACTCACCCTTTTGTTTTGGGCAACTTTCTTGTGGTGCGAATTTCGTCAGCTATGGCTTCAAAGTCGGACTTTTTCTGAAGCTCTTGTAGCGCGCGAAATTTTTCAAATTCAGCTAGCGCCTGATGTTCCGCCGCGTCTCTGCGCACTCGTCCATAGCCTGCTAGTACAGGAAATCCATTAAACGACAAAAAACTGTCCAGCTTGTCTGCCCAATCCTGCATTTTTATTGGTGTGCTAGTGAGCCGATTTCTTTTTACGAGGTTTTCCGCAAAATCTAGATACATCGTGACTAGTCGATTCAACTCGTCGGCCTCGTGCTTGTTAAGATAATTTTTGCCAACAGTGATGTCGTTTTTACGGACATTGCGGCCCTCAAATATTTGCAATCCCATGTGCGGCAATTTAGCGTCGGCTCGTTCTTTAATGAGTTCCGCCGACGTGTGACCATGTACCGCGAAGTGCAATTTGTCCTGCACATGCGCGTAAAAGTGTTTTGTGATGGGAGCATGGACATCATAGTCAACGCTGCACTGATCGTAGAGATCGGTAATCTTTCGATAAAACAGCTTCTCTGACGCGCGGATCGCCCTGATCCGATCCAACAACTCGTCAAAGTAGTCTTTATCGAATAATTGATTGCCCTGTTTGAGCCGGTCATCATCCATCGCGAATCCCTTAATAAGGTACTCGCGCAGGATGGTTGTGGCCCATCTACGGAACTGTGTGGCTTGGTACGAGCTTACCCGGTAACCAACGGAAATAATCGCGTCCAGATTATAAAAATTAATGTTGTAGTCTCTGCCACTATCAACAACTGTCCGGAAATTCCGGACAGTTGTTGATATTTCCAGTTCGCCGCTTGCAAAGATATTTTGCAAGTGCTCACTTACGGTTCGAACATCGACATCAAAAATCTCTGCCATCCCTTTTTGAGATGCCCAAACAGTGTTGCTACCAAGAATAACTTGCACTTTAATGGTGCCGTTAGCTGAGGCATAAAAAAGAAATTGGGAGGCAGCAGAGTCGTCCAAAGCCGAGCTATTAGGTGCGTCCACGGTTAGCTTGCTAGCGCTGATCTCTACATTTGGCGAGATTGGCTGATCGCCTGACGTGTTAACTAAGTCAGAGGCTGACAGGGAAACGCCACGCTCCGACGCTAGTTCGAGTAGCTTCGAATGCCATTTTGTTGGGATTGCTCCCCGCTTAACCCAATACGCGATAGCGCTCTGATTCACTCCGATTAACTGGGATAGTGCGGTTTGACCACCAAATTTTCTAACAGTGCTATTAGCGCTCATAGTGTCTCCGAGATCAATTTATTCAAATAATGCTACCAAAAGTATTAGGGGAATATTAATTTTATTAAGCGTTGGATTTTTGAAAATTAGCAATGTATCAATAAATATCAAGCGAAATGTCGCGATCAAGTTTTGTGCGTTCATTGCCGTGATGCGCTGACGCGTAGGTTCGCGTCCCGCATGAGTGGGGAATGGACAAACACCGAGACCAAAATAAAGAGGATTGCGCAATGCGGCATCGACGAAGGCGCAGTGTTTTGCAGTAACAGTGTGACGGACGTTGTGCGGAATTGAATGCCGATGCGGGCCGTCATTGCATCTTGCGCTGATTGGTTGACACGCCATCAGCTTTTTTGCAAAAACACCGTAGCTATTGGGGCTAAGCGCATAAAACGGCATAACTCAACGTATGCTGTTTGGCGCTAGCCCCAATGAAAACGGGGGTTAGTCAATAAAGCTGTAGGCGCTTCGGATTGTGCAAAATCCGAGCCACAATTGATGTCCCCTAATCACATCCGACTTATCGCTTTGGGAATTTTTGTTGCGTTGTTACTGCCGAATGGATAGAGCAGCCTAGTGTTCAACAGACGATGACGTATTCCGATCTCTTGAACGATAAAGTAATCGTTGTTTCGACCACCGTAACCCTTTCGAATTGATGGACGGTGTCCATAACAAACCTACTGGGCACGCAGCCAGCGCCGAACAAAAGCGAGGCTTTCGCTTTGCCGCCACCGCAGTAAAGTTCCGCGCGGACCCACACGATCGCGTTTAATCCCTGCCCAGTGCCGACTGGGGCACCACTCTCGGACGCCGCAGCACGTGCTGAACCGCGCGAGAAGCTGTTTGCCGCATCTACGCTGCGCCTGAGAGCGGTGGTAGCAACACGCACTTCTACGGCAGCGGCGAAGATTGCCCTTCACTGAACACGGTGCGTCAGTTGCGCTGCGAGGGCTTCGACTTCGCGGCGATCAAGCCAACCAACGCAAGCTGTCCCGCCACCGCGCCGAACCCGGTCTATCGTGTGTTCAACAACCAATCGCAACCAACCAAGGCAATCATCGCTACGTCGTTAGCGTCGCAACAAAATTGAGAATGATTGCGCAAGGTTGGGTTGATGAGCGGGCCGTGTTTTGTTTGACGAGCGTTACCGATGCGGTGAATTAATCGCCAATAATTTACGCATCAACTTTTCGCTATAACGCTTATTTCATAAGGGCTAAACGCCGCATTTCTCCTAAGTCGATATT
>JAYTCQ010000202.1:0-30135 GCA_043736395.1 Blastocatellia bacterium
CTTGGTTTTACAGTGGTGAGAAGTAAAACCAAGCTGAAGCTCGTACTCCATGCTTTATTCTACAATCGCCTGCATCACAGCATTTTCAAAATCTTTGTGCAGTCCACGATTGGCGGTTTGAATCATCAATACCGCGACAATTTTTTCTTTCGGGTCAATCCAGAAATGTGTCCCGAATGCGCCATCCCATCCGAAGCTGCCGTTGGAGCGGCGTGAATCAGCTTTGATTGCGTCTACGACAACTTCGACAGCGAAACCAAACCCCATTCCCTGCGGGCGTCCAAGCTGTCCCGGAAACATTTCTCCCGTGTGATTAGATGACATCAAAGCCACGGTGCGCAGTGACAATAAACGCTTGCCGTTCAGCTCTCCGCCGTTCGCCAGCATTTGCGCAAAGTGAAAATAATCTTCGGCGGTGCTGATCAATCCAGCCGCACCGGAAAAATAATTTTTGCTCGTTAGGAAACTCTGATTCGGATGTAGTTCGAGCTTGTCACCGGTGCGACGATAGAGCGTCATCAGGCGCGATTGACGATCATCCGGCAACGCAAAAAATGTATCTTTCATTCCGAGCGGATCGAAAATTCGCTGCTTCAAAAATTGGTCGAACGTCAGCCCCGAAGCGATTTCAACGATGCGCGACAACGTGTCAATTCCCAGGAGTCCGCTGTACCGCCATGACGTGCCAGGTTGAAAATCCAACGGTGCTGCACCGAGGCGTGGAATGTAATCCGCCAGCGTATCTGTCGGCTGACGCGTTTGTGTAATCTTCGCTGTCGCTGTGGCTGCGCTTCCTCCGCTGCCGAGACCTGATGTATGCGTCAACAAATCGCGTATCGTAATTTCACGCGCGGCGGGAATCATTTCAAGTTCAGCACTGGTCGAAGATTTGACGGCAACTTTCGTGTTTTTAAATTCGGGAATGAATTTGGAAACAGGATCGCTGAGTCGAATTTTCCCTTCTTCCATCAGCATCATGATCGCGACGCTGGCAACAGGTTTTGTCGAAGAAGCCATCCGAAACATTGCATCTTTGCGAATCGGCTTTTTACCTTCGATGTCCATTTGTCCTTGCGCTTCAAAATGTGCGATACGGCCTTTGCGTGCAACCAAAGTCACTGCCCCGGAAATTTGATTCGTTTCAATGTAACGCTTGATGACTTCGTTGATGCGCGGCAACCGCTCAGATGAAAGTCCAACTTCTTCGGGCTTTAATTTGGACGGAGTTTGCGAGAATACTGACACCGACAACAGCGCAAGGAAAACCAGGCGCATAAACACTGTCTCATTGCGACGCGAACCGATTAGGATTGTTTTCATGAAATTTATTCCTGCAAATGAAGAAACACGTAGCAGAGAATTCATTTGCTTGATGAACGGAGAAAATGAATTTGCTGCTACGTGCATTTATTTATACGAGTTCGATGTCTCAGGCAATGACTTGCTTATCATCCACATAGCGCAAACATGCCTTGACGTTGTCCTCTTCAACTTTGGTGCGCGCTTCCGGCGAAAGCTGCGAGACCATCGGCAGCGGCTCGCGGCTACTCTTAGAATTAACCAGCTTGAAGGTTTGCGCCAGATATTTGCCGTTGCGATCAGGAAAGACTTCCCAATACGCTTTCGTCAGGCACGGAACTTTGAGCGGATCGCGCGTCATCATTTCCAACGAGAATTTAATCTTCGGATTACGCTTCTGCACGGTCGAAATAATTCTTGGCAAATCTAACATGCCCTTACCAAGCGGGACTTCAGATAACAAGAAGCCGTCTTCATAAGGTTGTAAGCCCATGTCTTTGATGTGCGCGGCTTTGGCGTATGGTGCAAGTCCCTCGACCACTTCATACGGATCATCCAGCATGGAAATATTGTTACCGAAATCCAGGCAAACCTGTAGATATTCGCTCTGATAGGTTTTCAGCAATTTCAGAAAATCTTCAAGCGTCCAGTCCTTGTGATTTTCGATGGCCACGATCACTTTGTGTTTTTCAATGATCGGCATCGCCAGACGTAAAGCCTCGTGGCTTTGATCTACCCATTTTTTCCAATCGGCGAGCGTGGGGAAAGTTTCGTAGCGACGGCCTCCCAGCATTGCCGCCCGCACGACGGTGACGCCAGCGGCCTTCGCGTCCGCCAAACCTTTTTCCAACGCACTCATATCGCCGTTGCGGGGGATTCCCTGCATGCCTTCAATGTACATTCCCAATTCATCGGCGCGCGCACGAAGCTTTTGCAAATCGCCGTTCAGGTTCGACTGAATGCCGCCCGCGCCAAGCGCATGACATTTCTCTAAAAATACTATCGTATCGCGACCTTGCCGACCTGGGCCTGCCTGTGCGGCTGCACTACCTTGTGGCGCCTGTCCGCCTTGGCCTGGCGGGGCGCTAAAAGAGCCAGCAAAGGAAGTCGTGGCAATGCCCATTTTTGACAAGGGCGCGGCGGATGAATTGGCAAACACAGCATTCGACATTGCGCCAATTGCCAACGATGCCGAAGCGTTCTTCACAAAATCTCTGCGAGTAATTTCTTTCATTGATTCTCCCAACTAAAAGTTGTTGACGTTTCGGCTTTATGGATTGTCATAAAAAGCACGAAGATATTTTTTTGTCAGTCGTAATTATAATTTTAGCGTTTCGCCAAGCCCAAAGTATCTGTTGTTCACACCGAACTCTTTTTTAAAAACAGAAAATCCAAGATGCCCTGTACAATGAGCCGGAGCTACGGATTCAACATCGTATTCGTCGTGCATCCGCTTCGCCAATTTTTCAACATAGTCGCGGCTATATGGAATCAAATGAAAGCCGCCAGCGACGAGATAAATTTTTCCTTGCCGGATTTTTTTGGTTTCTTTGACGATCGTTTCAATTGTGCTGTGAGAGCAACCCGAAATAATGATTTCGCCTTTTTCTGTAGCCAGCGAGAGTGATAATTCAGGCATTCCGATAAACTGCGGATTTTTCTCGAACGGCGGATATTTGATAAATGTTCCCATCAGTTCAGAAGTTGTCGGAATCAAAGTTACGCCCGGTAGAACTTCTTTTGCGCCTGTCAAATATTCAACATTCGCTTTCCAAAACCTGCCTGTCGGTACGGTGATCATTCCTTCAACGACTTTTTCGCCGCGAAAATATTGCTCGTCCTTTGGCAGTATTTTTGCCACTTCCGGTTCGGTTTCACGAAAAGGAAACTTTGTCGGCGCACCAAGCGAAAAGAAATCGTTCGGCACATAAATTTTCACCTTTGAATTGATACTGAAGAGATAATCGAAGCCGCCGACATGGTCATAATGCCCGTGCGAAACGATGGCAATATCAATTTTTTTCAAATCAATTTTTAAGGCCTTCAGATTTTTCTCAAAAATTCTCGCATCTGTTCCCGCATCGAACAGGATCATTTTGCCTTTGTAATTGATGATAGAAGAAAAGCCAAAATCCTGTGTTAGCTCCTTGCCGTCTTTACCAAATGCATCATATACATTTGTCATCGTAACATTCACAGCCGTCGGCTGTGTCTGTGCCACAACAGGGTAATTGGCAAAAAATTCAGCAATGAATACCAAAGCAGTAAAAATGGAAAATATTTTTTTCATATTTTTTTGCAAGGCGTGCTGCTTGGAATTATTCCGCCATCTTTTTTCCGGCAACGGTCAAGGCATAGAGCGTGTCACCTGCGCCAACAATCAAATATTGTTTTCCATCTAGCATCCACGTCGAAGGACCGTTCGAGACATTCCCGGTCAGGCGTTGATGCCAGATTGGATTGCCCGACTTCGGATCAAAAGCCAGCAATTCGCCGAATTCGCCCATGAACAACAAATTCCCTGCCGTAGTCAAAAGGCCGCTGCTCAAGCCGCTGGCTCCGCCGCCTCCGCTTGTGTGTGAATGCTTCCATTTCACCTGGCCTGTGCGAACGTCCATCGCAAACAACGAAGCGCGTGTATCAAAGTTGCCCCCGCTCCCGCCGCCGTAGCCTTGCGGTTTCGGTGATGTGTCATACAAATAAGACAAGCCATAGCCTTCTGTGCCGGTGAAATAAAACAACTCAGTCAACGGGCTGTAACTCGGCGGCTGCCAATTCGTAGCGCCCATCGCGGGCATATCAATCATCGAACCGTCAACTGTCGGTTCTTTCGCCGGATTGGGAATTGGTTGACCTTTCGCATCAACGCCCAAAGCCCAATTGCCTGTGCCTGTGAACGGCTTGGAAACAAGATTTTTTCCGGTCGTTCTATCAAGCACAAAAAACCATCCTGCACGCGAAGCCTGTGCAAGCAACTTGCGCGGTTGTCCACTGATTGTTGCGTCAAAAAGCACCGGCGTTTCGACGTTATCCCAATCGTGTGTGTCGTGCGGCGAAGGTTGAAAATACCAGACTAATTTTCCGGTGTCTGGATTGAGTGCCACGATGCACGCCGTCCATAAATTCGCGCCTTTGCGGCTTTGGCCTGCAAACACAGGGTTCGCGTTGCCTGTGCCCCAATAGATCAGATTCAGATCTGGATCGTAAGTTCCAGGCATCCAAGTCATTCCGCCACCGTGATGCATCGCATCTAAATCAGGCCAAGTCTCTGAACCTGGATCGCCCATTTTTTCAGGAGTCGTGTACCAACGCCATTGTAATTCTCCGGTTTCAGGATCGCGCGATTCTAAATATCCGCGCACGTCCATGGCGTCTCCACCAACGCCGATGATCACGTGGTTTTTCACGATCAACGGAGCCATCGTTGTGAAGTACTGTTGTTTCTCATCGGCAATTTTTTTGCGCCAACGTTCTTTGCCGGATTTGGCTTCGAGCGAAATGAACCAGCCGTCCGGGCTTTCAAAATAAAGCCAGTCTTTATACATCCCTACGCCGCGCTGTCCGACGAGGTGTCCGCCTTCGTCTTTGAATTCGTATTGCCAAAGCTGCTCACCGGTGCGCGCGTTGATGGCGAAGATGTAATCGGGAATCGTGAAATATAAAATTCCGTTATGCAGCAGCGGCGTAGATTTGATGACCGGATCGCCGACGCCGCGTTGTGGGCCGACGCCGCGAATGCGGTACATCCAGTCAATCTTGAGCAAGTCAATATTGTTCTGATTGATTTGCTTGAGATCGCTGAAACGACGTCCTGAATAATCGCCGTTATAGGTTGGCCACGAACCCGGCGCGATCCCGTAAAGTTTGATCGAGTTTGGATCAAGCCCTTGTGCGTTGATGGTTGTCGCAAAAAAAGCGAGCGTCAGAAAGAGTCGGAGCGTTTTCATTTTAGGTTCACCAAATAAGCAGCCAAATTGTTGATGTCAGCGTCGCTGTATTTCGGCAACAGCACGCGATGCCCGGTCAGTTTGTCTTCGATTTCGACTTTGACCGACTGGCGCGGGAAGGCGTAATAATTTCCTCCGGCATCGGTCAATGAAATTTCAAAATCGGTGTTCGTCTTAACGCGACCTTCGATGACTTTGCCATCAGCCGTCGTCACTTTGGCGCTTGCCGGGCCTTGTGCAGCCGGCCACAGAAAACGATTTTTCAGCGTCGCGATTTGCGGAAATTTCGCGCCGATCTTTGCCAAATCGCCCGTCGCCGAATGACAGCTTGCACAATTGGCGGCAAAAAATGCTTCGCCCTTTTTGCTATCGCCTGTTACCTGATTTCGCAATCCGCCATAGGTCGAACCGTATGTTCCACGATTCGCCGCAAGCTCGATTTGAAGTTGCAACCATTGCGAAATTTGTAACACTTCATCTTTGGAAAGTTGCGGAAATGGCGGCATTCCTCCGCGCCCGTCTTTCAGAATCAGAAGCATTTTGTCGCCCTTGTAATCTGAGACAACCAGCGGCATTCGCGTTAAGGCCGGAGCCTGTGCACCGCGCGCATCTTTGCCGTGACATCCTGCGCAATTTTGCGCGTAAAGCGGTTCGCCTTTTTTGGCAAGCTCAGGATTTGGTGCTGGACCAAGTCCGAGAAATTCTCGAATATTGCCTCCACGCCGTCCTCCACCTCCGCCAGCTGGTTCCTGAGCGTTGGGATTATCTACTGTAAAAATTAGCAGCAAACTAATCGTAATCAGCGCGAAAAAAATACGAATTTTATTTTGATTGGACATGTGATTTTCCGATCTTTGCTCTACTGGGAACGCCCAAATTGGGAACGCCCGCATCCTGCGGGCGAGCCTCACACAAGGATCAATTTTCATTGCAGGTAACTTGCTCGCCACGGATTCGCCCGCAGGATGCGGGCGTTCCCAGTTTGGGCGCTTCCAGTGCTATTAACTCAACACGTAATTTTTCTCGACAGCAGGATCAAAAGTTACGCGTTTCTTTTGCAAGTAAGCGATCTTGCCCAGATTTGATGCGAGTGCCGAACGATGTCCGCTGACCACATCTGAATTCGGTGTCTTACGAGATTTCAGACACGATATAAAATTGCGGACGTGTTCAGTTTCTAAAGCCATCGCAGCTTTGCCGACAATTGGCTCTGGCGTGGCTTGTCCGCGTTGCATCGGCGCGGTGAATTTGTAGCCAGCCCGGTCAATATACAGACTGCCGCCTACACCCATAAATTCAATTGCTGCGCCGCGTGCGCCTGGCACTAATGTCGCCTCAAATGTCGCAGTCCATTGCTTCGGGTATTCCAGTAAAATGGAAATCGTATCCGGCGCATCACGTCCGTCCTTGTAATTATATACGCCACCTGCTGCGGAGGCGGCTATCGGTAATTCTTCGCCCATATACCAATGTACAACGTCAATCCAATGCGTGAAGAGGTCAGTAATTTGTCCTCCGCCGAAATCAAGATATGCGCGCCAATTATAAAATTGATGTGCATTGAACGGGCGTGGTTTGGCTTGGCCGACCCAGCGTTTCCAATCTAATCCTGCCGGCTGTTCAGTGAAATTTGGTTTGCGTAAATGATAGCCGTTGCCGTGCCAGTAGGTGCGCACATACGAAATTTTGCCGAGCTTGCCGCTATCAACAAATTCAGCTTTGGCTTGGGCGTAATGCGTCCCGCTGCGCTGTTGTAAGCCAACTTGCAGCACACGCTTGTTGGCTTTGACAGCTTCGATGACTTTACGACCTTCCTGCCACGCCCACGTGAGTGGTTTTTCAACGTACACGTCTTTGCCCGCGTTGCAGGAATCTACGGCAATGGAAGCGTGCCAGTGATCTGGAGTCGCAATCAACACAGCATCTACATCTTTGTTGGCAAGCAATGCGTTATGATCGCCTGTGATCGTGGCTTTGCCACCGGTCTGTTCCTTTGCCTTAAGCGCATTTTTTTCATATACATCGCAAATCGCAATCACATCAATTTCTGGCTCTTTGATTAAATGGCTCAGAACTTGTTGCGCACGATCACCTGAACCGATCACGCCAAGGCGGATACGATCATTGGCGCCCATCACGTTATTCCAACTCGCGGCATTGAGCATGACGCCTGCACCTGCTGCCACGCGCGCTGAATCACTGAGGAATCTGCGGCGTGTTTTGTCTGTAGCTGACATAGTAAAACTCCTTTGAAAATGAGGTTGATTAGTACGTGAATTATCTGGCGGAATCTAATCCGTTCAGACCTTTTTTATAATTCGGATCCAACGCGGCGTAATCTGTGCGGTAGCTGACAGAATTCGCTGTTGGAAAATTTGCGGGAATTTTTTGGGTAACTTTTCCAGTCGCCACCCATTCAGTTCCGCGTTGTAACATCGTCGCAAATCCTACACAGCTCATCGCGACCAAATCGTGACCAAGTGCATTATGAAAAACTTTTCCTTTACCGTAGCTGAGTGCCATCAACAAAGGTTCATCACGATTCGTACCGCGATTGCTCGGATCGGCAAACGCAGTCCCAAGAACATTCATGTTTTTTCCGGGGCCACGCAAACTTGTATACAGCTCGTCGCCCTGATGCATCCAGACTTTCGGCAATCCTTTGGTGATCGGATGTGTCGTGTCGCGGAAAGTAATTTGATACGGCTGGCGTGCGCCGTGATTGCCCGCGTTGCCTGCCGAAGTATCAGAAGTCAATTTGCCATCTTTGAAAAACCAGTACGCACCGGAATTTTCATTACGTCCACGCCATCCGCCGATGCCAATCATTTCATTGAATTCTTTCCATTTGCCAAAGGCGTTGTCAGCCGCATGAACGATGACTAAGCCGCCACCGTTTTTGACGAACTGTTCGAAAGAATTTTTCACTTCCGCCGACCAGCGTTCATCAGGTGCATCGTAGTTCATCACGATCACTTGATATTTAGTGAACTCAGGTTTGAAGCCGCTGAAATCGCCTTTGGCATCAGGCGCAGTGACGACGTCCACTTGAAACAATCCCGTTTCTTCGAGTTGTTTTTTCAGTAGCGGAGTCGTTAGCTGCCATTTGTGATACGGTCCACCGCTTTCACCATCCAGCAACATCACACGAATGGGGGCAGCTTGTATTGAGATTGTAAAAATTGCAAAAAGAAATGTGATTATTATTACTTGTTTCATTTGTTATCCTTTTTTAGCCTGCACCATCAAAACAAAATACGATTCGGACATTTTTGCTTCCATAACTCTTGGCAAGGCTTTCCATCGAGGTTAGAATTGACCGAAATTCATCTGATAAATCTTCTTTGGACAATTTTCCGTAACTTAAGACCTCGTTCAACTCATCAACCGTTAACCAGCTATTAAAATAAAGTTCCGGTGTAGGAAGTAGCTGGTGAGCGAGAAATTCCTTTTGTGCTGATTTACCGTGTGCTTTGGCATATTCTTCAGGTTCAAAAGGCTCGTCATCGCCAAACCACTCTTCCACCATTTCCTGAACTTCTTCCGCCGGAGTGTAAAAATAATTTTTTGCTTCGGCACTTAAACCACTTGGTATTCCTCGAGGCGGGTAAGGAAGTTCATCAGTCAGCCCACCTTCACCAAGCGCCATCACCGTAAACAATGCATAATCACGCGGTATATCGAGAGTTTCACTTGTTTGCGATTCGTAAATTCCAGCTTCGGCATATTCAACAAAAGCATGAATATCACAACCCATAAATCGATTAATCCCTACATTAAAACTATAGCCCCGGTTTCGGTGGTTTCACCGGCTCCCACGCCGTCACGCCTGTGCGTTTGACTTGTCTACGAAATATTTTATTGCCTTGCGTGACATAAAGCCAATTGCGTTCTGCACCACCAAACGCAATGTTGCCAATCGCGACGGAACCAGATTCGGGCTTATTCAATAATTGGGCGCAACGCCCAATTTGTTCGCAGACCTGAATGCCGAGATTGCTAGTAGCAAATAAATGTCCGATAGAATCTACCGTGATGCCTTCAACGCCACTTTTGTAGGACATTTCCGGCATTTCGAGGCGATGAAATGGTTCGCCGTTAATCAATGAGCCATCCGGCGCAACCTGAAAATTCCAAGTGAATTTTGTATGCCCATCCGCGATATTCAGCAACGATTGATCGGGCGAAAGAGTAATCGCGGACGGCTGCAAAATATTTTCGCAATTGGATACAACACGCGCTTTGCCGCTGGCATCAATGAAATTCACGGTGCGATGCGCAGTGTCTACAAAATAAATTTCGCCTTTGGAGGTCAATGCTAAATCATTTGCTTCGACATTGCTGGCAACATTTTTTTCATCGCCGCTTGCACCAAAACTGACGATGCGTTTTCGTGAAATTTGTGACGCGTATAATCTTCCGTCGGCTCCAAACCGTAAGGCTTTTGCACCATTCGTATTTTCTTTGAAGATCGTCGCTGTACCATTCGCATCGGATTTATAGATGCGGTTGCTATCGGGGTCAGCGAAATAAACATCGCCGGATTTGTCAGCGGCAGGACTGGCGACAGATTTATAATTTTCTCCGACCTGTTGCCACGGTTTGTCCTTTGAAACAATCGCAATGACCGCTCCACGTGGGCCTCCGGGAGGCGGTGTAAAATTCGCCGGAGCATTTGCCGGACGCTGAGGTGGTGCAGGTTCACGCGCTTCAATCGGTTTTGGATATTCGCGCCACAACCATCGCAAGGCTTCCGGCATAATCGCTGCGCCGTGTTTCATGTTGTGGCCTTCTTCACCAACAACTAATTTCACATCGTAGCCTGCGAATTCAAATGCCGACGCCATACTTTCATTTTGCTGAATCCATTTTCCAGCGTAGCTATTCAGATCGTTTTTGCCGTCCTGCATATAAATGCGAATCGGTTTGGCTTCGGTGCGGCGAATCCGCGCAGGCAAAGAATCTGCACCGCGAAAATTCACGTAACTGCCAATGAACGTCAATACGCGTCGAAATTGATCAGGACGATGCCACGCCGCCATTAATGCGCCTGTTCCGCTTGTGCTCAAGCCAGAGATCGCACGATCATTCGGGTCTTTGGAAAGATTATATCTTTTTGCAACTTCGGGAATAATTTCGTCTACGAGAAAGCGCGAAAAACGATCATCCAGGGAATCGTATTCATTGATGCGATTGAAACGATTCATTTGCGTAGCTTCGTTCGCTACGGGTAAGACGCCGGGATCAATGAAAATTCCAATCAACGGTGGGATGTCCCCTTTGGCAATTAAATTATCGAAGACTACGGGCACGCGCACACCATCGCCTGCGAAGCCGCTACCATCGAGATAAATCATGAATGCGGTTGGTTTGTTGGCGTCGTATTGAGCGGGAACGTAGACCGAATAATCGTGGGGCGTGCCAGGATAAACTTTGCCTGGCGCGAGTTTGTATTTGGTGAGTATCCCTTTCGGTACGCCATCTTGCGGCTGCGAATAAGTACCAAGTGTGTAAGTCACTTGCGCGTGTGCGCTTGTCGCCAACGCCAGCAGAAATGCCAGCAAAATCGTTTTCATGAATTTTCCTGATTGAAAAAAAAATGTACTGCAAACATCGTGTTGGCAGTTCCAAATTGAATCTGTCGTTATCGCAGTTAATTTTGACAACGGAGACACAAACAGGATGTTTGTGTCTCATATTTTTTTATCGTTTGGTCGGAGTTTTGGGCTTCGATCCGGATTTGGTGATCAAGTCCGTTAATAAATCTACTGCTAAATCAAGCGGCAGAAAATCTGCGACGTCAATCGGCGTCCGACCAGCGGCGTTGCGCTCATCCAGGGGCGCACCCTTTTCCGCTAGAAAACGAATCACTTTGCAAATTTCCGTTTGCTCCACGCCAAGCCCAACGCCTGTCACTGTCGCGTGAATAACTGTCAGTCCTTTTTCCGTAACAGCTTTTACGTCGGGATCAAGATCGAAGGCAAATTTGACGACGTCGATATTGCTGCTGGCAGCGGCTTGCATTAACAACGTGATTCCTTGTTCGCCTTTTAATTTCGGATCGGAACCTGCCGCCACGAGCAATTTCATGATTTCCAATTGGTTGGCGCGCGCCGCCAGATGCAATGGAGTCAATTCACCAAAGACAGGTCGAAACGGATTGGCTCCTGCGGCAGCTTTGGCGTTTCGTGCATTCGCATCGGCTTTGCTGGCAATCAATTTTTTGACTAATTCCACATCGCCGGTTTGCGCGGCGTAATGCAACGGCGTGTAGCCACGACCATCCGCGCATTTTACCTCGGCACTGCTTTCGACTAACGCCAGCGCGGCCTCAGAGCTACGATTGGCAGCAGCAATAATAATTGCAGGTGTTCCATCAGCAATTTTTGAGTTTGGATCAACGCCTGCCGCCAGCAAATATTTGACGGATTTTGCATCGTTTTTGACGACTGCAAAAATTAAAGGAGTGAATCCACTTTTCGAAACTGCTTTGACATCTGCGCCGTGGGAGATCAGCGTTTTCACTACGTCAGAATGCCCTTCGGCAACTGCCCACATTAAGGCGCTTTGCTTTTTCTTTTCTTCGACAGCGTTGACGTTGGCACCTTTTTCGATCAGTAAGTTGACGGCTTCAACGCAGCCGGAATTTGCTGCGAGCATGAGAGCCGTGCTGCCATCCCAACGAGCAGCATTGACGTTCGCTCCGGCTTCGACCAATTTTTTTACAAGTGCTGCATTGCCGTTGTTGCTCGCCAACGTCAGTGGAGTTTCACCATATTCATCCGCCGTATTAACCTTCGCACCTGCCGTCAGCAACATCTCGGCGGCTTTCACATCATCAAGAAAAATCGCCCAAGCCAAAGCCGACGCTCCGTCAGGTTGCGTGACGTTCACATCGGCTTTCGATTTGATAATTAATTCGATGGCTTTGTGATCGCGTCGCTTCACAGCATCCAACAATTCAACCGGAGTGAATGCCAAACATGTTCCGGCAAAAATTAAGCTGATAACGATCAAACGTAATGATGAAAGGGCTTTCATACAATATTGAAAGAATATTCTGCACCAGTCCTAGGCACAATTTTTTATGATAATCCCGAAAATTATGATTTAGAAAGTTGGATCGGTTTTTCCAAATCTAATTTTCCTGTGCTGTCACCCAGGCTCTCAGCCTGGACACCAGCTTTGTCGAGCATGGTCAGCAATAAATTATTCAACGGAGTTTCTTTTGGATAAATCACATGGCGATTGCCTTTGATTTGCCCTGCGGCTCCGCCTGCGACGACGATTGGCAGATCGTGATGCGTATGCAAATTGCCGTCGCTGATGCTGCTGCCATACATAATCAGGGAATTGTCGAGCAACGTTCCTTCACCGTCAGGAGTTGCGTGCAACCGCTCCAGTAGGTACGCATACATTTTGACGTGAAGCTCATTGATCTTGACGGTCTTGGCAATTTTTTCAGGATCATTCTGATGATGCGTCATGTTGTGATGACCATCGGAAATTCCAATCGAACGATAGGGACGATTGCTGCCTTCACGAGCCATCATCAAAGAAACAACGCGGGTCATATCCGTTTGGAACGCGAGCACTTCCAAATCCATGATCATTTTGACGTGATCTTCAAATTCTTCCGGCACGGAAGTTGGACGCTGCATCACAGGCATTTTCATTGCCGCATTCTGTTGTTCAGCTTTTTGAATGCGTCGTTCAATGTCGCGGATGGCTTCAGTGTATTCCGTCAGTTTGCGCTGATCATTTTTGCCCAGTGTCGCGCCAAGTCGTTTGATGCTGCCGTTCACGTAATCAAGGATGCTGCGCTGTTTTTCGAGTTGTGCCAAACGCGCTTTGGCATCGGTGCTTTCGCCGTCACCAAACAAACGCTCGAAAACCGCACGAGGATGCGTTTCTACGGGCAACGGAGTATTTGCGCCACGCCACGAAAACGTATTGGTATACGCACAACTGTAACCAGAATCGCACGAACCCGCTAATTGATTTGACTCAAGACCCAGTTCCAGCGAACCTAAAATTGTTTGTTTGCCCAATTCTTTCGCGGCAACCTGATCAGCAGAAATTCCAGCACTAATGTTGCTGCCTTCCGTTTTCTTCGGATGCACTCCGGTCAACCACGTAGCTCCGGCGCGTGCGTGATCTCCGGCTCCATCGCCGAGCGCGCGTCCGTTCACTTGCGCGAGTCCGCTCATCACCAATAAGCGTTCACGAAACGGCTCTAATGATTTCATCGTCGGCATGAATTCAAAATTTGCGCCTTCAGTTCTTGGCGTCCATTTATCCATGATAATTCCGTTAGGAACGTAGATAAATCCAAGGCGAACCGCAGGCTTGACCGCAGCAGTAAACGCAGGCGTCATGGAATCCAGTAAAGGCAAGGCTAACGAGACGCCCATACCGCGTAAAAATGTGCGGCGGGGAAGAGATTTTTTCATTAGAGTCTTATTCATGGCGTTGCAGTTCTCCTCATTTGGAACGGTGTACTTTTTACAATCGAGCTAATCAAAGTTGAGAGTTGATAATTTGTCGGCGCAGTTTCGCGCATGATCGAACGGACGGTCGGGCTGTCATAATATTCCAACCCGCGTCCTAAAGCGTACGTTAGCAGTTTTTCCGTGACGGCAGTCACAAATTCATCCTTGTGCGCCGTCAACAAAACTTTTTTCAATTCGTTCGAGCCGGTAAACGATTTACCACTTGGCAATTTTCCTGAAGCATCAATCGGCAGCCCGGCATCTTTGGTGCGCCATTTTCCGATCCCGTCAAAATTTTCCAGCGCGAATCCAATTGGATCCATCCGGGCGTGACACGAGGCGCAAGTTGGATTTGCACGGTGCGATTCCAGTTGTTCACGCATACTTAATAAACGACCATCTTTGCCGTGGGGCTTCAAATCTGGAATATCGGCAGGCGGCGGCGGCGGCGGCGCACCCAACAGGTTTTCCAACACCCACTTGCCTCGTTGAACCACAGACGTACGATTGGGGTACGAGGTTACAGTTAAAATGCTTCCCTGCCCTAATAATCCGCCACGATTTGGATCTTTCAATTTCACACGCCGAAATTGCGAACCGTAGACGCCGGGAATTTCATAATGCTCGGCAAGGCGTTGATTGAGATACGTGTAATCTGCATCCAATAAATTCAGAATGCTGCGGTTTTCCCGCAAAACGCTGCCAAAAAATAATTCGGTTTCCTGTCGGAATGATTGGCGCAGACTATCGTCAAAATTCGGGAACATGTCAGGATCAGGTTTTTGCGTCTCAAGATTTCGCAAGTACAACCATTGACCGCCGAAATTACTGACGAAAGCTTGCGAACGCGGATCATCAAGCATGCGCGTCACTTGCGCTTGCAGCGTAGCCGGATCGCTGAGTTTTTTCTGCTCCGCTAAAGTAAATAATTCTTCATCGGGAATGCTGCTCCACAAAAAGAATGACAACCGCGAAGCCAGTTCGAAATCATTGATGCGCGTTACGTCAGATTTTGCCACGCGCGGATCACGTTCAATGCGAAATAAAAAATCTGGCGAAACCAGCATTGCTTCAAGTGCCGTTTGAATACCAGTATCAAAATCCGCGTTCAGGCGTCCCTTGTCATAAAACGTGAGCAACGGCGCAATATCCGCCGTCGTTACCGGACGGCGAAACGCGCGTCGCGTCAGGTTTGTCAAAATTTTTCGCGCGCATGGGCGTTCATCTTTTTCTGATGCCGGCTGACAAATAAAAATCTTTTCACGGCTTGGTGTATTGCCTCGCGCCGTTGCATTGAATGGCCCACTGACAATGATCGTATCTACGTTCGTGAGCTGTGACACGGGTGATTGTTGGATGCGTACGCCATCGAGCCGCAAATCCATTTGGATTTTTTCTGATGACCCACCGCCAGGAGGCGGTCCGCCCGATCGTCCAACCGCAGGCATCGCTACTTCGGGTTTTGCGCTATCACGCATAAACGTCACGCCAATGTTGCGCAGGCCTGCTTTGATCGGCATCTTCACATCAATTGGCTTCGAATTATCGCCAGGCATTTTGATACGAAGCTGATACTCGGCATCCACCGGAAAATAATATTGAAACGAAGCCCCGCCGCGTGAATAAAACGGCAGATCATCGCTGACTCTTTCCGTGCGAATTGCGCCACCAAAAAGTTTCGGAGGATCGCGCCGCGCCTGCAAAACATCTTCGCCGGGCTTCATTTTCAAATCGCCGACAGCCGTGCGGCTAATGCGAAATGCCACGGACATATATTTTTCGAGTAGCGCAGGCGACAAAAAAAGTACATCACCAATGTTGTCAAATCCGTAGCCTGAATCATCAATCGGCAAGTTGTTTCCCGGCTTAATATCAAGTCCTAACAAATCACGAATGGCGTTGCTGTATTCTGCCCGATTCAAACGATGCACGGATTGGCGCCCCGGATTCGGATGCGCTGCCGCAGCCTTATCTAATGCGCCTTCCAGCCAATTCACAAACGCCGTGACATCCTTGGCTTCAGGATGCGGAACCTTCACCGGAGGCATTTGTCCGGTGCGAACTTTGCGCAAAACTTTTTCCCAGGTGTCGCCATTTTTAGCGACGTTCTGATAATCCAGGCCTTCGAGGGAAACATCAGCAGTTTTTGCTTTTTGATTATGGCAACTAATGCAATATTCCTGAATCATTGCTTCATGCGCAGCGGTTTCAGCGGTACTCGCCTGGATTGGCTGAAGCTGAGAATTGTATGCAAGCACAGCAAGGCTGGCGATAAAAAGGATGCAACCAAATTTGAATCTTTTCGCATTCATAAAACTAATTAATAAAAACATTTCGACAGGATCAACCAGCACGGAACCGACACGGAAAGAAGAAGATCGTTTCCGTTCACTAAAATCCTGTTCATCCTATCAAATATTATCCTATTTGGCATTGAATAGTTGCGGTGTGAATTCCGTCAAATAATTGCGCCAATTTATCCACGTATGCCCGCCCGCAGTTTCCTGATAAGTCGGATTGAAGCCGTGCTTTTTAAATAATTCAATTGTCGCTTTCGTCATACCCAGCAAAAAATCTTCTTTACCCGTCGCGAACCAGAAAAGCTTCAACCCTTTTTTCAAATTCGCGTCATCAAGCTTGGCCTGATTTGTTTTGACCCACGCTTCACCCGCCGGAGACATCGGAGGCAATCCCGGCAACGGAGGTTGTCCCTGCGGCGCACGCGTGAACCCGCTCAACAAACCGGAGCTGTAAACACCAACGTACGCAAATTTTTCCAGATTTGGCATCGCAATGTTCAAAGTCTGTCCGCCACCCATCGAAAGCCCCGCAATCGCACGGCTGTTACGATCTAGTAAGACACGATAATTTTTCTCGGCGTACGGCATAATATCCGTCGTAAATTCCTTCACGAATTCATCCGCCGGAGGCGTTACCGGAGGTGTTCCACCTAGAGCCGCTGGCCCCCTTGGAGCCTGACTGGTATGTCCGGCAGGCATCACCATCACCATTGGTTTGGCTTTGCCAGCAGCAATTAAATTGTCCAGAATAAATCCGGCGCGCCCGACAGAAGTCCACGCTTCGTCAGAATCGCCTGCGCCGTGCAGCAAATAAAAAATCGGATATTTCCCTTTGCCTGATTCATAACCGGGCGGTGTGTACACGTGCATCCGGCGAAATTTTCCGAGCGCCGTCGAATAATACGTGACCGCTGCGACTGCGCCGTGCGGAACATTTTTCGTATCAAAATTGTCTGAGCCCGAAACATTCACCAGACTCCAAACATTGTTATTGGATTCACTGATCGAAGGATTGCGCGGATCAATCACCGTCACACCGTTCACATTAAAATTGTAGCGATACGCTCCGGCATCAACTGGCCCAATCGTAATTTCCCAAACTCCATTTTCGCCTTTGGTCATTTCTTTTCCCTGTCCCATGCCAGGAATGTCGCCGCCACCCAGCCGAACTTTGTCAGCCTGGGGTGCAAGGATGCGAAATATAATAGAGCGATCAGCCTTCACTTCCGGCGAAACCACTTGAGGCGGACGCTGTGGCTGCGCTTGTGCAAAAACAAACGACATCAAACTCAACAAAGACAACAAAAACACAAAACCGCACATGGCAATTCTTCCAAATTTCATTTTTAATCTCCAGATTGTAGAGGTAGGGAACCAACCAGACTTATTGGTTATAACCCAAGACGCGGGAAGTGTGAAGGAAGAGCAACCATAATTGGCTGATTTTTAATGAGCAACGGCGAGCCAACTTCTTTCAAATGAAGTTGGCTCGCCGTGATTTTTTCTTAAAAATTGACGCGAATATTGGCGACTACTTCGCCTCTGGTCGCATGTGCGGGAACAAAATCACATCGCGGATAGAACGTTGATTCGTCAGCAGCATCACTAAACGATCAATTCCGATTCCCTCTCCCGCTGTCGGAGGCATTCCGTACGACAAGGCGCGAATGTAATCTTCGTCCATCATCATCGCTTCGTCGTCGCCGCCTTCGCGTTGTTTGGTTTGTTCTTCAAAGCGGCGTTTTTGTTCGGCGGGATCGTTCAATTCCGAAAATGCGTTCGCAATTTCCATTTGTGTGATGAAGAGTTCGAAGCGGTCTACAAATCGCGGATCATCGGCTTTTTGTTTAGAAAGCGGAGAAAGTTCCGTCGGGAATTCGGTGATAAAAGTTGGATTGATGAGATGCGGTTCGGCGACGTGTTCGAAAATTTCGCCGAGCAAATAACCGTCATTTAATTTCGGATCAAAAGTCATCTCGAGCGTTGCCGCAGCCTTTTCGAGTTCGGCGCGGATCATCAAATCATCAATGGTTGGCTTGTTAGCATTCAAATTTTCCGGCCAATATTTCAGCACGGCTTCACGCATCGTCAGGCGTTGCCAGTTACCGAAATCCAGTGAATTTTCCTGATATTGAATTTGCTTTGTACCGCACACCTGCTCAACTAATCCGGTGATTAACTCTTCCGTCAAATTCATCAAATCGTTGAAATCCGAATACGATTGATAAAATTCCAGCATCGTAAATTCAGGGTTGTGACGAATAGATAAACCTTCGTTGCGGAAATTTCTATTCAGCTCATAGACGCGTTCGAAACCGCCGACGATCAACCGTTTCAAATAAAGTTCCGGCGCAATCCGCGCATACAGCGGAATGTCGAGCGCGTTGTGATGCGTCTTAAATGGACGCGCGGCGGCTCCGGTCGCGAGCGGCGTCAGCATTGGCGTTTCGACTTCGATGTAGTCGCGTTCGTCAAAAAATTTTCTCACCGAACGAACAATCTGCGCACGTTTGACGAAGACTTCACGCGAAGTTAATTCACCCTCTTCGCGTTCCTGCACCGCTCCGCTCGCTATCAAATCAACGTAGCGTTGACGGTACCGCAATTCCTTATCCGTCACGCCGTGATATTTATCCGGCATCGGCAATAACGCCTTCGCCAGAAATTGCAGACTGTGAATATGCAAAGACAATTCGCCAGTTTTCGTAATAAACAAATAACCTTCGACGCCGATCCAATCACCGAGATCAAGCTGATTGTATAAACCCCACGCCTCATCGCCTACGTCGTTTTTACGGACATAAATTTGCAGCCGCGCTCCGCCATCCGAAACCGTCGCGAACGCCGCTTTGCCCATCAATCGCATTTGCATAATGCGTCCGGCAATCCGAATTTTTCCGTCATCAATCGCTTTGAGTTCAGCATTGACGCTGGCAGCCTCGGCTTCATCCTCACTTTTGCCCGCGTAGCCGTGATAGCTCTCGACAATTTTCGAGATCGTATGCGTCCGGTCAAACCGATGCGGATACACCGCATGACCGAGCTTGGAAATTTCTTCGAGATGAAGATGACGTTGTTGAATTTGATCGTTGTCTTGTGTCAGCAAGGTTAGTTAGCTCCTTAGTTAGCTTTAGTTATTCTCAATTTTTGAATTCGCTACTCTACTTTTACACCCTTCCAAAATGCGATGTAGTTTTCAATATTTTTCGCAGCGTCTTTTGGAAGAGGATAATACCAAGCGGCATCTTTATTCACTTCGCCGTTGACGATAACGCTGTAATAACTTGCTTCACCTTTCCAGCTGCAAGTTGTATGCGTTTCGCTCAGCTGAAAATACTCTTTTTTGATTGCGTCTGGTGGAAAATAATTGTTCCCCTCAACTACTATCGTCTGATCGCTTTCGGCAATGATTGTATTATTCCAAATGGCTTTCATAAATATTTACCTCAATAAATGTTGCCCTTGTTTCAAGTAAGAATTTCTTTCCGCACCGTCAAAGCCTCCACCCGTTTCTCATTCACCTCAAATCCAATCCCCACACCGGTCGGCGGAACAATCGTACCACGAGAACTGACTTCAACTTCGGGCGTAATAATATCTTCCGCCCAATATCGCTTGGACGCCGAAACGTCTCCCGGCAAAGTGAAGCCTGCCAGCGTAGACATCGCAATATTATGAGCGCGTCCGATGCCAGCTTCGAGCATTCCTCCGCACCAGACAGGGATATTTCTTTCGCGGCAATAGGATTCAATTTTTTGAGCTTCGGTGTGTCCGGCGACGCGTCCGAGTTTGATGTTAATGATGCGACAGGCATTTAATTTTAGGGCTTTGCGCGCATCGTCTACACTGAGGATGGATTCATCCAGGCAGATCGCAGTTTTCACCTGCGCCTGCAATTCGGCGTGGTCAATGATGTCGTCGTAGGCCAGCGGTTGTTCGATCAACAGCAAATCAAATTCATCCAATTTTTTCAGTAATTCGACATCGCTCAACGTGTACGCCGAATTCGCATCTACGGTTAATTTGATATGCGGAAATTCTTTGCGGACGACTTTCGTCATTTCGTAATCGCGCCCAGGTTTGATTTTAATTTTGATGCGCTGGTAGCCCGCAACGACTTCGGTTTCGATTTTTTTGAGCAGTTCAGCATCGGTCGGTTGTAGGCCGATTGAAACGCCGCAGGAAATTTCTTCGACCGTCCCGCCGAGCAATTTCCAGATCGGGAGATTTTGCCGCCGCGCTTCTAAATCCCAGATGGCGGCTTCGACCGAACCACGCGCCATTTTGTTCCCGCGAATCCGGCTGGTCAGCTTCGTCACTTCTTCAGGCGAAGAAATTTCTTTCCCCAAAATCATCGGCGCAACATAATCGCGAATCGTAGCCCAGCAGCTTTCGGTGGATTCGTGGTTATAAAAAGGATTTTCACCAACTGTACATTCGCCCCAGCCGATCAAGCCTTCGCTGAAAACTTTGATGAGAATAATTTGCCGCTCCGTCGTCGGTCCAAAGCTGGTTTCAAAGGGCGCGACCAAAGGCAGATGAATTTCACGGAGTTCGATACGTTCGATTTTCATAAGGATTCAAGTAATAAAAAACAGAGTAAGATTTTCGCGACGCAAAGTAAATTGGCTGAGTTGAGCAGACTAAGACTCAGTTTTAAATATCCTTTGGATTCAGAACCGTAATCATCGGAAACCTCTTGAAATCTCTTTCATTAAAGGTCACCAAATATTGAATGTTGTGGGTAATCATTGATGCAGCAATTTTTGCGTCGTGAACTTGTACGCCAATTATTTTATAGTCCGAAACAAGCTGCCGCCACTGCGTAAATGTGGCAAGGTTGTCAGGCAAAAGTCGAAAATGTTTTTGGATCAGATTGGCTTTGCGTTCGGTTTGCGCAAGGGAAAATCCTAAGCCGCCACGAGCCGTATTTGGACGAGTGCAGACATTCCAAAATTTGGCTAAAACCTGGGGCGTGTAATAAATGATTTCATGATCAGAACGAAGTTTGCGAACCGCGTCAAGAACCATTTGACGCTGCGAACTGTCTTTTTCGGCAAGCCTCAGAAAATTATTTGAATCAAAAAGATGCGCCATTAGTCGTGGTCAAAATAAATATCTTCGCGTGAATATGTCCCGTTATATTTTGGAAGACTCTCTGCGTCTTCAGCAAAAACAGCCATATCGCTTTCAAAATCATCGTCATCTGCATCCGCTTTTAAGGCCAACTCTTCCGCTGGCAATAATCGACGCAAATACTCATCCACAGAAAGTCCCAGATGCTGGGCGTGCGATTCAATCAAGGTAAGCGTTTCAGGTCTGATTTGTTCAAGTGTTGCATTCATAGCGGAATGAGTTTAGCACCTCTTTGTTTCAGCATTCAATTTGTAAAGTAAAATATGCTGTTTGCGTGTGGTTGAAATAAGATCGAATCATTTTCAGGTTGGAAAAACCATACAGTTGTTGTTACGATACTTGTTTATTAATGGGTTTCGCTTGAAATGATCCACGAAAGGTAATTTTTCACGTTTTATGTCATCTCCAGAACTGAGCGCTATTTTTGAAACTGAATTCGGTGCCAACTCCACTTATGTCGCCGATCTTTTCCGTCAATATCAGCAGGATTCCAAAGCTGTTGATCAACAATGGGGCGCGTACTTCGCTTCATTGATCAACAATCACGGCTTGAATATCAGCGTGAATGGCGGGACGGCAAACACAAATGGGGCCGCTGCCGCTTCGTCCGGCGCATCCGCTGTCGCGCCTGCGATTGAAACTGCCGCTGCCGTCACGACTGCGACGGCAACTGAAATCGCGGATAATAAATTACCTATTCGCGGACCTTCCTTGAAAATCGTCGAGAACATGGACGCCAGTCTGACGATGCCAACGGCGACTTCGCAGCGGCAGGTTCAGCTCAAAGTCCTTGACGAAAATCGGACGCTGATTAATCGTCATCTCGCGGCGCAGGGACGCAAGGCTTCTTACACGCATTTGGTCGCGTGGGCTATCGTTAAGGCGCTCGGAAAATTCCCGCAAATTAATGACGCTTACGAAGAAATTGACGGCAAAGCTTTTCGTGTCAAACGTGAAGATGTCAACATCGGACTTGCCATTGACCTCGTGAAAAAAGATGGGTCGCGGACTCTGTTAGTGCCTAATATCAAAGGCGCAAACAAGATGAATTTTTCTGAGTTCCTCGACGAATATCAAAGCGTTGTGATGCGCGCCCGAGACGGCAAATTGCAGGTCAGCGATTTTCAGGGAACAACTCTTTCATTAACGAATCCGGGAACGCTAGGGACGACGGCTTCTAACCCAAGATTAATGAAAGGCCAGGGAGCGATTATCGCGACCGGAGCGATTGATTATCCTCCCGAATATAGCGCGATGACGCCGAAAGCTTTATCGCAACTCGGCATCAGCCGAGCTTTCACGATCACCAGCACGTACGATCATCGCATCATTCAAGGGGCAGAATCTGGCGCATTTTTGGCGGAAATTCATACCCTGTTGATGGGCAACCATGAATTCTTCGATGAGGTTTTTAAAGACATCGGCATCACGGTCAAACCGTTTCGCTGGTCAGTAGATTTGAATCCGCTGTTGCTCGGTGGTGATCGCGTTCAGGAAGAAATTAAGAAGCAGGTTCATCTTTATCAATTAATCAACGGCTATCGCATTCGCGGACATCTGATTGCAGATATTGATCCATTGAAATTGATGCCGATTCACGAACATCCTGAACTGGAAATTGGGACGTACGGCTTAACGATCTGGGATTTGGATCGTGAATTTTTCACGGATGGACTCGGCGGCACAGAACGTGCGACGCTGCGGCAAATTTGGGACATGCTGCATCAGTATTATGGTCAAACAATTGGTTATGAATATCGCCACATGATCAATCTGGAAGCGAAGACCTGGCTGCAAAAAAGAGTCGAAAGTGAAGGCCAGCCAATTCCCGCCGAAGTCCGCAAACGTATTTTGTGGAAGCTGATTTCTTCTGAACAATTCGAGAGATTTTTGCATACGAAATATGTTGGTCAAAAACGCTTTTCAATTGAAGGTTGCGATGGAGCAATTCCGTTACTGGATCAGATGATTGAAGGTGCAGCCGCACACGGCGTTGACGAAGTCGTTATCGGAATGGCGCACCGCGGCAGGCTGACAGTGATGGCGAACATCGGACATTTTGCCGAACGAATTTTCACGGCCTTTGAAGGCACTGTTCATCCAAAATTCCCAGGTGACGAAGGCGATGTAAAATATCACCAAGGCGCAGCCGGATCGCGCAAAGCTGCCGGACGCGAAGTCATGGTGACAGTCGCATCCAATCCCAGCCATCTTGAATTTGTGAATCCTGTCGTCGAAGGATTAGTTCGCGCCAAGCAGGATTCCTTACCCGTAGATAAAGAAACTTCGCGCGACAAAATTCTGCCGATTCTGATTCATGGAGACGCCGCTTTCATTGGTCAGGGCGTAGTCATGGAGACGCTGAATCTGGCTGATCTCAAAGGTTATCGCACCGGCGGCACGATTCATTTGGTCATCAATAATCAAATCGGATTTACGACGACACCGGAATCCAGTCGCTCTTCGATTTACTCCACGGACGTTGCGAAAATTACGCGTTGTCCGATTTTCCATGTCAATGCTGACGATCCCGATGCGGCGTATCGCGTCCTGCAAATCGCGCTGGATTTCCGTCAGAAATTCCGCCGCGATGTGGTCATTGACTTGATTGGATTCCGCCGTCACGGGCACAACGAAGGCGACGAGCCAAGCTATACGCAACCGCTGATGTACCAAAAAGTAAAAGATCATCCGGGCGTGCGTGAACTGTATGCGCAGAAGCTCATCCGCGAAAAAGTTCTGACGCAGGAAGAGGTCAACGAATTAATCGCCAAGCGAGTTGAGGGCTACGAAGAGATTCACGCCAGCGCCAAAGCGACTGTTCTCAAAAAGAAAAAACCATCGAAACTGAAACCGGTGATGCCGGAAGATGACGGTTCAGAAATTGTGGAAACAGGGATTGAGCGTGAAGCCCTGAATCAAATTTCAAAAACGATGAGCATCGTTCCACAGGATTTTGCCGTGAACCCGAAAATGGTCGGACAGCTCACGCGCCGCGCCAAGATGGGTGAAGGCGAAGTGCCGATTGATTGGGGCTTTGCAGAAGGTCTGGCATTTGGTTCTTTGCTGTTGGATGGAAGTTCGGTTCGTTTATCAGGACAGGACAGCGGACGCGGAACATTCAGCCATCGCCACGCGGTTCTTTACGATACGCGCACAGGCGCTGCCTGGACTCCGCTCGAAGCCTTTGCCAAAGATTTAGTGCGCTTTGAGGTTTTTGATAGTTCTTTATCTGAGGCCGGTGTCCTTGGTTTTGAGTATGGATATTCTGTCGTCGCAAGTAATACGCTGACAATTTGGGAAGCGCAATTTGGAGATTTCGCCAACGGCGCGCAAGTCCACATTGATCAGTTTATTGTCGCGGGCGAAGACAAATGGAAGCAACATTCACGACTGGTGATGATGTTGCCGCACGGATATGAAGGACAAGGCCCGGAACATTCCAGCGCGCGTTTGGAACGCTTCTTACAGCTTTGCGCTGAAAACAATATTCAGGTTTGCTATCCGACGACTCCAGCAAATTATTTTCATTTGTTGCGTCGCCAGATGAAACAGGAAGCCGCGAAGCCGTTAATCATCATGACGCCGAAGAGCCTGTTGCGTTCGCCACTGGCAGTTTCGTCCATTAATGAATTTACAAACGGTGGGTTCCGATCAACGATTGCTGAGGCGGTCAGCAATCCCGCCGACATCAAGCGTGTCGTTTTATGCAGTGGAAAAGTGTTTTACGACCTCAACAATGCAGCACAGGAACAGGGATTATCCCACGTCGCAATCATGCGCATTGAGCAATTTTATCCATTTCCCAAACAGGCAATCAAAGATTTCTTCGCGCAATTCACCAATGCGAATGAAATCATTTGGGCCCAGGAAGAACCAAAAAACATGGGAGCCTGGACGTTCATGCAACCACGTCTGGAAGACCTGTTAACGGGACGCAAACGGCTTCGTTATGCCGGACGTGACGCCAGCGCCAGTCCTTCAACCGGAAATTATATTATTCACGGATTGGAACAGGCGCAGTTGGTCAAAGAAGCGCTGGGAGTGAAGTAGGGCAAACTTTCCTGTTTGCCTTTTTACTCTACAAATATTTGTCGCCGGACATCTCTTTTTTCTGACGGTCGCTTGTTACCGGAAAGGCAAACTGGAAAGTTTGCCGTACTCAAATCATGCAAAAAAATAACCTAATCATCGGTCTCGCCTCGCTCGTGCTAGGAGTTGCTGTCAGCTATTTCACGACGCAGTACATCAATCAAAATGCTGCTAAAACTCCAACTGAATCAGCCGGTCAACAACCTGCCGGAGGGCCGCCGCCCCAAATCATGGAGATGATTACCAAAGCCAGAAATGAGCCGGAAAATTTTGAAGCGCAGATGCAGGCCGCTGCGCTATACAAGCAAATTAATGGCATTCAGCCACGCCCGGATTTCGTTGAGAAAGAAATAGAATTTTTGAATCGCGCACTGAAGCTGAAACCGAATGATGAAAGTGTGATGGTTAGTTTGACAAATGTTCTGCTCGAAAAAGGCGACAAGACCGAAGCCCAAAAAACGTTTCAGCAACTAGAAAAAATCCCTTCGACGAGTCCAGAATTGAAGCCCGAACGTGAAGCTTTGCGTAAGAAAATGAAGGCTTCATAAGTCTGTACGGTGAGCTGTTAGTTCACCGAATTTTCAGTTTCTGAGCAATGACACAATTATGTAAAAAGCGTGAACTAACAGTTCCCGCTACAACAGCGGCAAAATTTTTTTCTGGACAAAACCGATTTATTTAATCATCATTACCTGCCATTGTTCGCAAGTCCAGCCAGCTTGCAACCAACTTCTCAATTACATTAATTTCTTTGTTATTTGAGAATACACCCGAAAGTTCAGTTGTTATTTTTCATCATCGAAGCCTCACAGTTTTGACAGCCACTGTCCAAACCATTCGATGAATATTTCAGCCATGTAAAATAAATTCGCGCTTTGAGTTTTCAAATCATTCGTTTCGTATTTGGTTTGATTTTTCCATCATTGAAGAATTCCTCAGCCCGATAATTTTTCTTGATTCCTTTATTCTCAAAGCCGCTCGTCATTCAAAAAGGAGTCCAATCTATGTTCAGTGGATATTTGCCTCACTCAAATTTTCCCTCCCGCCTTAGAATCAAGAGTAAACTTTTGCTCACTTTTTCTATTATTTTCCTATTACTCATTGGTAACTTGACTGGGTTCTCTCAGACGCAGTTGCCCGGAATACAGATCAGGGATATGTCTGCGATGACGCCTGACGATCTGGTCTTGGCAATCCTGGGACCAGGCATCAGCTATTCAAATGTTCGATATTCAGGCAGCGCATTAGCGGCAGGAACTTTTTCTGGCGGTGATGGAATCATCGGGTTTGAAGGCGGAATTGTCTTGGGAACCGGAACTGTGAAAAGTGTAATTGGACCGAATAAATCGGATACGACGACGACTAATTTACGCCAACTTGGCGACGCTGATCTCAATAAAATTTCGCTTGGCACACGCGATGCGTCTGTTCTCGAATTCGACTTCGTTCCGGCCTATGAACAACTAACTTTTCAGTATGTTTTCACTTCGGAAGAGTACAACGAATTTGCCAATTCTCCTTTTAATGATGTCTTTGCGTTTTTGCTGAATGGTGCGAATGTCGCGTTAATTCCAGGGACTGATATTCCGGTATCAATCAATACGGTGAATGGAGGCAAGCCCTATGGAACCGATGCCAAGAATATTCAATTTTATAAAAACAATGATCTGGATGATCCAGGCCCCGCAACCATTAACACTGAAATGGATGGATTGACTGTCGTTCTTTCGGTGCAAGCTAAAGTTAGAGTCGGGCAAATCAATCACATCAAATTAGCCATCGCCGATGTCGGAGATGCAAGCCTGGATTCTAATGTCTTTATTCGCACCGGAAGTTTCACGTCGGTTGACGTTGCAAACCTGAAATTTACTAATTCAGCTAATGTCTCAAACACCTCTGGCGGCGCGACGATTACTTATGATATCAAGATTGCCAATGAAGGGCCGTCTGATGCCACGAGTCTTCATATTTATGACCTCATCCCCGAACACACAACGTTCCAATCAATTACTGCTCCGAATGGATGGACCTGCGAAGCACCTGTCAAGAATGTTGCAACAGTTGCCGCGTGCCATTCATCAGGATTGAGGAACAAAGATTGTGCGACGCTTGTACTGACTGTGAAAGTTAACGATAACCTCCCCTTCGGTACGAAATTAATTAATAAAGCTTATGTCTCCAGCGGCACTCCTGATCCAAATTTGCAAAATAATACAGCGACAGTTTCTGTTCTGGTGGGGCAACACATTACCGCTTGCGGGAGAGGTACATTTGCCGCTGATCCAACGCAACGAATGGGAGATTATATTTCTTCGCTGGATGCTGGCGATTTGGACGGAGATGGCAAAGCCGATCTTGTCGCCGCCAATTATGAAAACAATTCCATCACTGTTGCTTTAAGTAGTACGGCAGGAAATCTTGTCACCTATCCCGTCGGTTCCAATCCAAAATTTGTCAAAATCGGAGACCTCAACAGTGACGGTAAACCCGACCTCGCAGTAGCCAATCGCGGCTCCGGCAATCTTTCTATTTTCCTGAATAACGGAAACGGCAGCTTCACCGCAACGCCTGAAATCAATGGGATGAGTTATCCTTCGTCAATTGCTATCGGTGATTTTAATGGTGACGGGAAAGCCGATCTGGTCGTGGCAAACTCCGGCTTGTATAACATTCTCGTCGTGTCTGGCAATAACGATGGAACCTTTAATAGTACTTTCAATGTAATTGATTCCTATCCAGACCGCTGTCCGGTTTCCGTTGTGACAGGCGATTTCGACAAAGACGGAAAAATAGATTTCGCTGTCGCCAATCTGGTTTCCTTCACTGTGAATGTCTTCAGAAATAATGGGAACGGAACTTTCCAACGTTCGACGTTTGCGGTTGGAACATGTCCGATGGCGATCACCGTCGGAGATTTTGATGGAGATAAATTTCTCGACATCGCGGTCGCCAATTACGAAGACAATACTGTCAGCGTCCTGATGAATAACACGAGTGGTGGATTTCTCCCGTCCATTACTTCACCGGTCGGAAGGCTGCCAAACGCATTGCTCGCGGGCGATTTCAACTGCGATGGAAAAGATGAATTAGCTGTCAGCAATACCGGCTCAGGATTTTTGTCTGTCCTGTCACGCCAAAGCAGCGGGCAATTTTCACGGAATGATTTGCCATCCGATATTGATTTATCGGCAGTGACAATCGGAGATTTTAACGGCGACGGGAAGCTGGATATTTCGTCGTCAAACTATTGGCTGGGTCGCGTGACAGTGATGCCGAATCAATAGAATCATTCTGTAAAATCCTATCATTACCGCGAGGGTTCGCTGAATCCTCGCGGCGTTTTTTTGCGCAAGCACGTGAAGAATTACAAAAGAAAAAATCAGGAGAGCTTAATACGGCTCATGAATAACGCGAGGCGTTCGTCCGTAATAAGGTCACGGAACGTCGGCTCTAATCGTAATCGAAATAATTGCGCCATCCGCATCTCATACGCCTGCTCAAGACATGGCAGCGCGCGATCATAATCTCCCAGCCCTAAATAAACTTCCGCTAAATAATATGGGGATAAAAATTTTCGCTTACTCATGTTCTTCATTTCTGACAGAATTGCACGCGCTTCTTTTTGATGCCCCAGGCGCGCGTTGATGTATCCGCGCAGACCAAATGTCATCGGATGACGCAAGAGTTCACATGCCCGCTCCGCAGCCACTAACGCCTCTTCCAACTTTCCTTCATTGAGATAAACCCGGCTCAGATAATAATGTCCAAAATTGAGCTGTTCTTCTACAAAAATAATATTTTGTAAGACTTCTCGCGCCTCCTCCATTCTTCCAGCTAAGCCGAGAGCTTGCGCAAGTCCTGTACTGGCGGGGAAAAGTAACGGCTCTATTGCTATTGCCTTGCGCATACAATCAATCGCCAGCGGTGCATTTCCTGACATAATTCCGAGTAAGCCTAGCTGGTAATGTACAAACGCAAAATTCGAACCTAAGCATACTGCCTGCCTTAGCAATTTTGCCGCTTCTTTTCCCTGCCAGTGATACATCAATTTGATGTTTCCCAGAGAGCTCAGTGCTGTCGGAAATTTTGGATTGATTGCCAGAGCTTTTTGCAACGCCTGTTCTGCTACCGGAAAGGCACTGTGGGGAGAAGAAATATGAAACGTACCGAGATAAATGTAGGAATTCGCAATCCCGACCCAGGCTTTCGTCATCTGAGGGTCAAGGCGTACCACTTCGCGCAAAAAATATACTCCTTTCTCAAAAGAGTGTGGCTCATGCGATTCGATCAACCGTTGCGCTTTGAGATAAAGCTGTTCCGCCTCTATTTCTTCTTTTTGTTTTGAAATTTCGGTGGATTGAATGGAATTGAGGGCAAGAGAGTTTTCAGAAATATTTTCTGTTACTGCGCCAATAAACCGATAGCCAGCTTTCGGTATCGTCGCAATAAATTTTGGCTCAGCTACTTTATCATCCAGCAAAATACGTAGCTGATTGATCGTCACACGGACGTTGTTGACTTCAACGCTCAACCCCGCCCAGACATTGTTCAGTAATTCATCCTGGCTGACGATGCGGTCGCGGTTTTCAATCAGGTACCGTAATAAAGCAAATAATTTTGCCGACAGTTTGAGAACTTTGCCATCCCGCCAAAGCCTGTGCGCTCCGCATTCAAGGCGAAAGTTTTCAAAATAATAATTCCCCGTCAAAAGAACTGACATCCTTCCTCTCTTAAACTCGATCCAGAAGAAATTCCATCTGATAGAAAAATATTGAATACGCGACAAGTAAACGCTAACAGTTCTGGCTTTATTTAAATTCCTGATTTTGCCGCAGCGACGATGGAGGAATTAGACTTAGTATTACGCCT
>JAYTCQ010000203.1:0-35855 GCA_043736395.1 Blastocatellia bacterium
GAGTGTTTTTGATGAGTAAAAACACTCTGACGTTAGGCAGCCTTCTCTTTATTCTTCAATATCTTATAAGAAAAGTCGGCGCGCCGACATGCCTTCCACTATCGTTCAAAAAACTCTCCCATCGCCCGATATTTTTGATAGCGACGCGCCAAACGTTCCTGAACCGGCAATGCTTCGATTTCGGCAAGTGAGGTAAGAATTGCGGATTTTAAATTTTCTGCTGCCGCATCCCAATCATCGTGAGCGCCTTCGTTAGCTTCCGGGATGATCTGATCTACGATGCCGAATTTTTTCAAATCGGTAGCGGTCACCTTTAAGCTCGCGGCGGCTCTGGCGGATTGGGCTGCGTCCTTCCATAAAATCGCGGCGCATCCTTCCGGGGTAATAACTGAGTAAATCGAATTTTCCATGATGTTCACCACATCACCTACGGCGATTGCAAGTGCTCCACCTGAACCGCCCTCTCCAGTAATTGTAACGATGATTGGAACTTTGATTCGTGCCATCTCACGCAAATTCCACGCAATTGCCTGAGCCTGCCCCCGCTCTTCCGCGTCAATTCCAGGATAGGCTCCTGGCGTATCAACTAAAGAAATGATCGGACGCGAAAACTTATCGGCCATTTCCATCAGACGCATCGCCTTTCGATAACCGTCCGGCTTGGGCATTCCGAAGTTTCGCATTTGGCGTTCTTTCAAATGACGGCCTTTCTGATGAGCAATTAGCATTATCGGATGCCCGTTAAGATTCGCAAATCCCCCAATAATAGCCGGGTCATCGCGGTACGACCGATCACCGTGAAGCTCCCTGAAATCCGTGCAAATGCGCTCTATGTAATCAAGCGGGTAGGGTCGCCGATCATGCCTTGCCAACTGCACTCTTTCGATGGGTTGACGCTCTCCGGTTTTGATTAAATTTAAATGTGGTTCTGTTGTCATAAATTAATCCAAAAGAAATTCTATTTCCCATTCAGGACAAATATTTTTAATTTTCGTTTCCAGATCGGAGGTGATTTTCAATCTTAAAAATTGATGCGGCGCAAGTCTGACGAGACTGCCATCCTCAAGTCGGATGTCGAAATTGATCTGCGAATGCCCAGCACTCGAATTGAAGAGCGCGCTTAATTCCTTGACTGCTTTTTCGGTCACGTGCGCTTCTTCGGCTCTGATAATCATCGCACGCGCCGCCGAAGCTCTGGCGCCATCTAACGGTTGCAAATCCTGTGTGATAATTGAAGCAGCCCCTTCCCCGGAGACTTCAAGCTTGCCTTTAATGAGCAAAGCTTTTCCATCCTCGAGATGCGCTTTATATTTCGAATATTGCTCCGGCCAGCACACCACTTTCACTGAAGCGAATTGATCTTCGATTTGAAACAAAGCAAAACGGTCACCTTTTTTGGTAGTTCTCACTGTTAGATCAATCACGATTCCACCCAGAGCGACAATTTCGCCGTGCGACATTTCCTTAATGGCAGAAGTATCGGTCGTCGCCAGTCCCTGCAAAGATGCGCTGTATTCTTCCAGTGGATGCCCGCTCGCATAGAAGCCTAACGCTTCCTTTTCAAAATTTAATTTCTCGGCCTGCGTCCACGCTTTGGCAATAACCAGCGATTGCTCGTTAAATTCCTCTTGGGCCATCTCAAAGAATCCGATTTGTCCGGATTCTTTATCCCGTTGAGCTTTCGCGCCCTGCTCAATCACCTTATCCATCGAAGCCAGCAAGGAAGCTCGTTGCTCAGATTTTCCATTAACTAATCCGTCTAAACCACCGGATTTAATCATCGCATCGTACACGCGCTTATTCACAGAGCGGGAATCTACGCGCTCCGCCAAGTCATAAAATGATTTAAAATTTCTTTCACTTCTGGCGCGTAGAATTGATTGAACGGCTGATTCGCCAATGCCCTTGATGGCGGCCAGTCCGAAGCGTACCGCGCCATTGATCGGTGTAAATCCCTGATTACTGGAATTAATATCGGGTGGCAGCAATTGAATATTTCGCGCTTTCATTTCGGCGACATATTTAGCAACCTTTTCCGTGTTATCACCTTCACTGGTGAGCACTGCGGCGTAAAAATGAGTAGGATAATTCGCTTTTAAATATGCCGTTTGGTAGGCCAGATAAGCGTATGCAAATGAATGCGATCGATTAAATCCATAATCAGCAAATTGTGCCATCAGCGAAAAGATTTTTTCAGCTTTTTCCTTCGGGATTCCATTCGCGACTGAGCCGGAAACAAATTTTTCTTCGTGCTTCGCCATCTCTTCTTTTTTCTTTTTACCCATCGCGCGGCGCATTAAATCCGCTTCGCCCAGCGAATACCCGGCGAGCTTTTGCGCCAGCTGCATGATTTGTTCCTGATACACCAGTATGCCGTAGGTGTTTTCAAGAATATCTTTCATCATTGGATGCAGGTAGGTGACTTTTCGACGACCGTGACGCCGTTCGATGTAGTCATCTACCATTCCGCCGTCCAATGGGCCTGGACGATACAAGGCATTGAGCGCCGATAAATCTTCAAGGCTTTCCGGTTTCAACTTACGGCAAATTTCCACCATGCCCGTGCTTTCAAATTGAAAAACGGCATTGAGCATTCCATCTTCAAAAAGCTTCAGCGCTTTCGTATCATTCAGCGGGATTTTCGCCAGATCAGGTTTTACACCGGTATCTATCTCGATAAATTTCAGGCAATCCTCAATAATAGTCAGCGTCGTAAGAGCCAAAAAGTCCATTTTGAGCATTCCAGTTTTTTCCAGGTCAGCCATCACGAATTGTGTCGTTAATTCACCGTTCCCGTTCATACAAACGGGAACCAGTTCATAAATTGGTTTAGGGGAAATAACTACACCAGCTGCATGAACGGAAGAATGACGATTGGAGCCTTCCAGCTTTCTCGCAATATCAATTAATGTCGCCACTTGCTCATTATTTTCGATAAGTGACTTGAATTCCGGATTCGTTTTAATGGCGTCTTCAATAGAAACATTGCGTCCGCGCACTGGCGGAGGAATCATCTTGGCAACTTTTTCAACTTCAGCGTAAGGCATTTCCAATGCTCGCCCAACGTCTTTGATAACAGCCTTCGAGGCCATTGTTCCAAATGTAATAATCTGGGCCACGTTCTGCTTACCGTAGAGATCTCCGACGTAATTAATCACGTCCTGACGCCCCTTAACGCAGAAATCAATGTCTATATCGGGCATTGAAACGCGCTCAGGATTCAGGAAGCGCTCGAACAGCAAATCGTATTGCATCGGATCAACGTCAGTGATTTTCATGCAGTACGCCACGAGACTTCCGGCGGCAGAACCTCGTCCTGGCCCAACTGGAATCCCCTGCTTTTTGGCATACCGGATAAAATCCCAGACGATTAAAAAATATCCAGGGAAACCCATTTTTTTGATCGTCGCAATTTCGTGGGCGAGACGTTCTTTGTATTTCGAGAGCGGCTGACGAAGTGAACCGGAGGCTTCCAAATGACAAATCACTTCGGATAATCTTTCCTCATATCCATCCCATGCGACCTTCTCAAAATAGGTGTCAATCGTGAAGCCTTCCGGGAAGGGAAAGACCGGGACCTGATCAATAGTTTTGGGAAATTCCAGGTCGCACATCTCGGCGATATTCAAAGTATTATTGAGCCATTCGGGATGCTCACCGAACTCCGCCCACATCTCTTCCTGCGGTCGAAAATAATACTTGGGAGAACCGTAGCTCATCCGTCCCGGATCATTCACCGTCTTCCCCGTGCTGATGCATAAAAGCGTGTCGTGCGCCTGCACATCGTCAGGATTCAGGTAATGAGAATCGTTGGTCAGGACAATCGGAATTCCAGTTTTCCGTCCCAGCTCCGCCATGGGTTTTCGGATTTTCACCTGCTGTTCCAGCCCGTGATCCATGACTTCCAGGAAGTAATTTCCTTTGCCCATAATCTCTTCAAATTCGAGCGCCGCCCGCGCCGCCTCGTCGAATTTATCCTGGAGTAAAAGCGTCTGCGGGACACCGCTGATGCAGGCTGACATCGCAATAATTCCTTCGCTGTACTGCGCCAGAAGTTCGCGGTCAATTCGCGGTTTACGCCAGAATCCTTCGATGTAGGCGAAGGAAGAAAGCTTGACTAAATTGTGATATCCGACCAGATTTTTGGCGAGCAAAACGATGTGATTCGTCGCCCTTTCGCCCGGCCCCAAACGAGGGCCGCCGCCTTTCTCATGACGGCTGCCGCGAGCAATATATCCTTCCATTCCAATGATCGGCTTAACTCCCGCATCACGCATTTTATGGTAGAAGGAAAGCGCCCCATAAAGGTTGCCATGATCAGTCATCGCGACAGCTGGCATGCCAAACTGAGCGGCCTTTTTAGCAAGTGGCCCAATCTTAATCGCGCCATCTAATAAGCTGTAATCCGTATGCAGGTGTAGATGTACAAACTGTCTATTCATAATGTTTTAAGCTAACCATTAACCGCTTAAGGATAAATGCTTAATGGTTGTTTTAAGCATTGCCTTATTCCCATTCTATCGTGCTGGGAGGCTTGGAACTAATGTCGTAAACTACCCGGTTGACACCCTTAACTTCATTGATTATTCGGCTGCTCAGGCGCTCTAAAACTTCGTATGGAAGATGCGCCCAACTGGCTGTCATTCCGTCAGAACTCTCGACGGCGCGGATGGCAATGGCATTCTCATACGTCCTGAAATCACCCATCACTCCAACGCTTTTGACAGGGAGCAAGACAGCAAAGGATTGCCAGATTTTATGATACAAATCCGCTCGCTTAATCTCTTCGGAAACGATGCTGTCAGCCTCCTGAAGAACACGAATATTGTCAGCATCAATCGCACCTAAAATACGCACAGCCAGCCCCGGCCCGGGGAAAGGCTGACGTGCGACCAGCGGTTCTGGCAAACCCAATTCCCTGCCCACGGCGCGAACTTCATCCTTGAATAATTCGCGCAAAGGCTCGACCAATTTCAGGTGCATTTTCTCCGGTAAACCTCCCACGTTGTGATGGGATTTTATAACTGCGGAAGGGCCGCGAACCGAGACTGATTCAATCACATCTGGATAGAGAGTTCCCTGCACCAGAAAATTAATTTCTCCGAGCTTAGCGGCTTCTTCCTGGAACACTTCAATAAATTCGTTGCCAATTATTTTTCGCTTTTTTTCCGGATCGCTGACATTTTGAAGCACATTCAGGAAGCGTTCACCCGCCGCGATTCCCATCACTTTTAATTTGCCATAAGCGGCAAAAGCGGCCAGTACATTTTCAAATTCATTTTTTCGGAGCAGTCCGTTATCAACAAAAATGCAGGTCTGTTTTTCGCCAATCGCACGAGCTACGAGCGCCGCCGCCACCGAAGAATCTACGCCTCCGGAAAGCCCGCAAACGACCAATCCATCACCGACCTGCTCACGGATTTTATTTACAGTCACTTCTATAAAAGATGCTGGTGTCCAATCCGCCCGACAGTCGCAAATCTTCAAAATGAAGTTGGCGAGAATCTCTTTGCCCTGGGGTGTATGCGTGACTTCGGGATGGAACTGAATCCCGTAAATTCGAAGCTCACTATTTTCTACCGCACCTAAAGCGCTGTCCGTTTCGGCAGTAACTTTAAACCCTGAGGGTTGAACCGAGACGTGGTCGCCGTGGCTCATCCAAACAGGCAATTCAGAATTCAGACCTGCGAATAATTGCGAAGTAGAATCTTTGACCTTAATGACAGCAGAGCCGTACTCACGAAATGACGAAGGAGAAACCGTTCCGCCTAAATACTGAGCTACCAGTTGAAACCCATAACAGATTCCCAGCACCGGCACGCCAAGCTTTAAGACTTCAGGCGAACATTTAGGAGCATCTTCTTCATAGACAGACGCAGGCCCACCAGAGAGGATTATTCCTTTTGGGTTGATTGCGCGTAGTTTTTCGAGGGGATAATTGTAAGGGTGAATTTCACAGTAAACATTTGATTCCCTAATCCGACGGGCGATTAGTTGTGTGTATTGAGAGCCAAAGTCCAAAATGACAATGGTTTCAAAAGTCGAAGGCATGCTTGCTTGCTCCTTATTTTTGGTTGGTCTAACTTCGGAGTATAACAGGAAGAGTTCGCGGATTGAAGGTTTGGCGTTCTTGATGGAGATCGAATGCTGAGAGTTGTTCAGAATTACGCGTTTACGTGTGAACGGCTTTAAGCCTCGCTTAGCCCTTTAAGTAACTAGCACCTCTCATTCATTATCAGACTCAAGTAAATCCCAGATAATATTTACTCTTAGGCTTGTTCTTTTCTTCTTGTCAGGCCAACTATTTTCATAATCGGGCCATGCAGCACATAGCCTGACGCAATTAATAAAAGCATCCATTCAGAATATAAATAGATGCTTCCAATTAGAGCAGTTAAAACTGGAATCGTAATAAATGGCTGGTTGGAGCGTGGCCCGATGTCTTTGAAACTGGTATATCGAAAAGTGCTCACCATCAACAAAGCCAGCATCAGGACGATTATCAGCAGAAACCACGCCATTCTCGCTTGGGTAGGGCCAACCATGGGAGTTGGAATAAAATGGATGATCGCGGCAATCATCCCAGCCGCGGCTGGGATCGGGAGTCCGACAAAATATTTCTTATCTAATTTTGGAGTCGCCCCTGACTGAACAAATCGCGGCGCACGCGCCAGCACATTAAATCTCGCCAGCCGCAACGCTCCGCAAATTAAAAAGAAAAATGAAACTGCCCAAGCCGTCTTGTCATGACCCGTTAAATTTCCATAGCCCCACGTAAACGCCAACATTGCCGGTGCAAAACCAAAGCTGATGACATCGGCAATACTATCCAGCTCGACGCCAAATTCACTGGAAGCGTTGGTCATTCGCGCAATTCTGCCGTCCAGTCCATCCAGCACAAAAGCTACCCCGATGGCAATGGAAGCGTTATTAAATAAAGACGCGACAAATTCCGGCTGACCAATTAACTGATAGGCTTTCATGGCATTGATAACTGCGTAAAACCCACAGAAAATATTGCCAATCGTGAAAAGGCTGGGAATGATGTAAACGCCTTTGCGAATTCCTACTCGTGGTGGATTGGGTTGCTCGTCATTACTCATTGATAAGCCTCCCGATGACCGTCAGACCACCAATAACTTTTTGTCCTTTTGTGACTTCGATTTTTACTTTGGGAGGTAGCACGATGTCAGTCCGGGAGCCGAATTTTATTAATCCAATTCGTTCGCCCGCTTTTAAATGATCTCCAACTTTTGGCCAGAAAACAATTCGACGGGCAATGACTCCGGCAATCTGTGAAAACGTCACTTCCATTTTATCATTGTGTACGGTGATGACGTTCTGTTCATTGTCCGTCGAAGAGCGATGATTCAGGGCATTCAAAAATTGTCCTTCTTTATATTCAACTTTAGTGATTGTTCCAGCTATCGGAGTCCGGTTCACGTGTACGTCAAACACCGAAAGAAAAACACTGACAGTGGTTGACTCAGTTCCCTGCTTGATGAAGGATACGTGCCCGTCAGCAGGGGATAAAACCAGATTTGGATCAGTAGGAGATTCGCGGTCTGGATTCCGAAAAAAGTAGGCAACGAATAAAGCCAGCAGGACAAATATCGCAGTCAAAATATAAAAATAGTTTGAGTAATACTGCGCGGCTAAGAATGTAACCAATGCGAGCAAAAGGGCTGTCACGATAAATGGGGTTGCGTCTTTGAGCATAATGAAAAGAGTTCGCGGTTCGCAGCGGGAAGGAGTTCGCAGTTATTAGTCATAAATTCGCAGCAAATTATTTACAAAGGGAATACTGCGAATTCCTTCCCGCTGCGAACTTCTATTAAAAAGAAAAGCGGAGACATTGTAAGTGTCTCCGCGCTTCTTGCCAACTCACTTGGCAAATTTCTATCACATCTGTTGCGGTCTAGTGACCGCTGATTTCTGACTTATATTTTACGGCGATATGTTCCATTTGGTCTTTGATCAAAAGTTTCTTTTTCTTAAGGACGACTTCTTCCATTTGCTCATCAGGGTTTAGATGAGAAATATTAGACAACTCATTCAACCGCTCTTCATATTGAAGATGCTCAGCTGCGAGTTTGCGATACATATTATCGTTACTGTAAAGGTAATCTTTCAACGATGCTTCACTTGTCGGAACATTCATGCTCTTTACTCCTTATAGATTGATGTGACCTTTTCAAAGAGGAACAGGTTTTGTCCCTCACCATTGAAAAAATCATATACCCATCTTAGCCTTGAAGCAACCTCTTTCAAGCTGATTTAAGGAAGCTTTCGACTCATTAAAATTGCATCTTCAATCGGAGCCTGATAATAATTTCGCCGCACCCCATCCACCGAAAATCCAACCGTTTCATAAAGCCGCCGCGCCGCCTGATTTGATTCCCGCACTTCCAGTAAAATCACATTAAAAGGCTTCCGCGCCAACGCTTCAATTAAAGCTTTAGCAACCCCTTCCCGGCGATGAACAGGAGACACCGCGACGTCGTACAAATGAATTTCATCGGTAATGATTTGCGCTTCGATAAAGCCTACAACCTCATCCACTAGCATCCCCACGAGAATCAGATAATCCTGACGATCAATGTGCTTGTTTAGTTGCGCCGCATCTCGTTTCGATAGCCCACAAACATCGGATAACGTAACAATCGCGTCAATGTTCTGTTCCGTGAGTGATTGAATTTCGACTTTCATAAACATTTATACTTATGCAACGCGGTAGCGTATGGAGTGCTGCGTCCACAAACGCCCATCAAAACTGAAAGGCTTGGGCGGACTAAACTTTAAGCGCGCAAAATTTGGATGTCTTGGATTGATTAAATAGTTCCACTCATTTTCGATGATGGCTGAAGGCACTGCTAATAGTAATGATGATCCGCTTTGCACCCATGCAGCGCCAATTTCCTGCAACTCTAATGGAGCAGGATCAGCAGCCCAATTCTCCGGCAAATCTTCTGCACGAATTTTCTTAATTTTTAATCGATCAGGAATGTTAGCAGTGATCGAAACAAAATCCTGTGGTGGAATCGGGACACGATGATGAACGATGACTTCCAGTACGGCTAATGACAAGGACGCTGAAGTATAAACTACTGGAAATCCTTTCGGGTTCCATCGTCCGCCATACAACCGCGCGCCCTCGCCATCAAACGCTGATTGCGCATGACGTGCTCGACATAATCGCCAGAGGAGCATTAGCTATAAACTCCATGCTCAATCCGTCCCAACAATTCCGCAATCCTTTGTGCGCCTTCATCCGTATCAAGCAATGACCACGGAGTCGCACCACCGAGCGTCGGAATCTGTTCCTTGAACCAAGCCGCAGTTGCCGCCGGAGAACCAAAGATTTCTTCCGCCATTGCCGCAATCCGTGCGACACGATAGAGCCGATCCGATTCAGATTTATTGAGAATTTTTTCCGCCTTACGCCGCGCCAGCGTTCGTTCGGAAACATCAATCAAATACTGCATCTGCGCCTGCGTCATTTGGTAGCGTTGCTGAAATGCTTCCAACGCCGCGAAATGGATTCCCGCCCGGACAGGCTCATGCATGAAAGGCAAAATCTTTCCATTTTTTAAGCCAACCGCTTTGGCTCCGCCGAGTACTGAAATTATTTGCTCTTGTGCTGTCATAATCACAAAACCTCGATTCCTTAATCTGGCAATATTTTACTGCCAGATTAAGGATAGAGCAAATGAATATTTGAACGTAGGTACGGTTCCAGCGCTCATTATCATTTCTTATTTTTATCGTCCCAAAGTTTTGGCTCCCAAAGTTCGACTTTGTTTCCATCGGGATCAATGACCCAAAGAAACACGCCGTTCTCGTGATACTCCGGTCCTTGATGGATCGCAACTCCTCCAGCGTTGAGCTGCTCGATCATCTCGTCCATATTATCTATTCGGTAGTTGATCATAAAGCTTGATTCGCTTGGACTGAACCATTTTGTCAACGGGTCAGCGACTTGCCACGCCGTAACACCCTTATCTTCCGCAGGATCCTCAGGCCACCTGAGAGCACCGCCGCCCCAATCCTCAAGCGCAAGTCCGAGATGCTTTTTGTACCATTCCCGCAGCGCTTTATTGTCCGTTTTCGCTTTAAAGAATACGCCGCCGATTCCTGTTATTTTTGCCATAGTAGTCTCCTAAATACTTTTCATTTTCTTCACGGGAAAAGCTAACTCCAGATCGAAGTGACTCCAATCCAGGGCCTTATCTTTATGCAAAAGAATCTCAAACCCAGGCGCATCGTCCGGCTCATAGTCGCTTTTGATGAGCCAACCTTGCAGCAGATAATCCCAAGCCGTTGCCACCAGTTTGATGTCGCCGCTAACGCGTGTTACTCCGTATGTTCTGGACGGTATCCTCATTTTAGAAATTCCGTCGGCACAATTAAATTTCACGTCAGAAGCAAAGCACACTTCATAACGATAAAGATGTTTCGGTGTAACCGCAGGGTCATCAATCGCCATGCCAAATAGAGTTCCTTGGTCATAGATTTTTTCTGACTTCAGCCACTCGATCATCTTTGCAAATGCTTTAAGAACCCTGCCTTCCTCAAATGAATTTGAAACTCGAATATAAGCTACGTCCCAGGCAGGAAATTTTCTTATTTCCACCGGGAAAGCGGCTCTTTTCTCTTCCTCCGTCATCGGAAGAAGATATTCGTGTTTCGCGAATAGTTCTTTGCAAATCTTGCTATTTTTAAGCTCCCCCGATTTTCTGTATTGGGTAGGGGACGTATTGAAGGCCTTATTGAATGATCTTGAAAAGGTAGCTGATGACGAGAATCCGCACGCCAACGCTATTTCTGTAGCGCTTTGCCTGGTCCTTTTTAAAAGGCGGGCAGCTTTTTCCAGCCGCAGACGATTCGTAAAATCATTGAGCGTTTCACCAGTCATTGCACTAAAAACGCGGTGGAAATGATACTCTGAAAAACACGCTACTTTCGCCAGGTCTTCGAGCTTTAACGGCTGATTGAGATGGTCTCTCAAGTAATCAATAACTCGGTCAATCCTCCTCGTATATTCGTGACTCGCGTTACTCAATCTTTACCTCAAGATTTTTAAATTGCACGGATAGTTAGGAGTGTTTGTGCCTCGTCACCGCCCTAGAAGAGGTTTTCTCATTAATCACACAGTGATGTATCTACACTTCTAAACCACAGTAGTCCAAACGCTCTGGCCGATGATACTGCTAAGATTAAAACTGTTACGATGTGCTTTTTTTGATGTGTTTTCACAATTAACCCTTAAAATCCCCCACCTAAAAAGCTGAACATTTCGTCTTGAGCCATTTCAATAGCCGGCAGCCCATCTGTTTTGCTTAGTTTGATGTTAATTTGTTGCGTAAGTGACTTCAACATTTCAAACATCATATTATTTTTAACTCGAATTTCTTCAGGTCGCATTTTTAACGTTTGTAATTTTTCGATTAAAAGACGCGGCAATTTTTTATGAGTTTCGGTTAGATTTTCTTCGGGTTTAATTAGATCACAACCCAGAACCATCCCTTGTTCAGCTTCGGCAATCATTAACATTTTAGGATAAAAAGGACGACTGTCTTTTTCGGCTACCGGCATTGGAACGTATGAGAAATCTACTTCTAAGACCAAACCTTTCGTTTGCGAATTTTGGTTTAGTGTCTCAATAATTTCGCTCGGAGCATCAAACCGAATTGTAAATTCTTCAGGTGGTAAAATGCTTATTATTTCATCTTTCCAAACTCCATTTTCCAATACTCTGACCAAATACAGATTTTCGTCCGGGTCGGGCAAAAGCATTTCATCTGCTTTGATTCGCGGAGCAGTCCGCAATGTTTGCTCTAAAATGCAAGTCAAGAACTTTGCTTCTTCAGCCGTCACAAAATACGGCATAAACCCGGGATGAATACTGCGAAAAAGCGGATAATTTTGCCTACCGCGAAATTTAAGACCAAGTTTTTTCATGACTTCGCGGTCTTGTTTTTCTAGCTGTTCGCGGTCTTCAAATGAGACTTGGAATTGCGGAATATCAAACAAAGCAAAAGGATTATTCTGAATGTCTGTATCAGGGTCAGAAATATTCCAATACCCATACAATCCTTCTGCCCCGCGATAAACTCCGATTGAAAGATGTTCGCCCAGCAAACCCATTATGCTGACAAATCCTATTTCTTCGGTTTCAGGATTTTTTACGCCGAATAAAGCTGATTCCTCCAAAAATTCCCAAGGGGCAAGCTCTTTTACTTTTCCCGCCAATTCATACAATTTTTTCCATGCAGTATCTGATGGATTCTTATTAGTTGTTTTCATAATTTACGCCTTGAATTCAAGTAAACAAATTTGGCAACGTCTTCAGACCTTGCCTCGCGCCTGTTGCCACCATACTGTGAAACGGAGTTTTCTCTAAGTCAAACTCTGCCATCCTTTCCAAATCTGTTTTTACCAAATAATTGAATTCATTTTCGATGATCGACAAAGGCACAGCTAAATTTTTTTCTTGAAATTCACGGTAGCCAGCATGCCGCCGAGGACAGTTAACGGTGCGAGCGGAAGGAGGAAGGTGAAGTGGTACCACGCCGGATAGTCAGCCCAGACGCTTACGTGGAGTCCAAACTCAATTGGTAGGTGAACAGGTGCAGAAATCAATAAGAGAACGATGCCAAGAAATAAGCTGGCGCCTGCGAACCCTTTGCGACGAATGCAGCAACGGCTCCCGCTGCGAGCGTGCAGACGACGCCTATCAAAAGGTGTGAGATCAGCATCGCAAGCGTGTAAGTTTTGTTGGCTCAGCAGCTGCGTAGGACGACCAAGTAGTGCGTAGCAGAAGGAAGTCAAATCCAGCGACCATGACCCATGCTGCGAATCCAACGATGATGCCGGGGAATAGACCATACAACTGCTTTATGAGCGAGATAGACATGACAAGTTCGAGCCTAACGATGAATTCAGCGGACGCGTCGTAGAAACAGGTAAAATCACAACGCTTGAGTCACGCGCTCCGCTGGAATGTGTGTGGGGTGTCTTTTAATATTTCCTGTTCTACATAACCCCGCACTTTTAAGAACCAAAGAAGTGGAAACACAATCAAAATATATGCATACCCATAGATTAGACAAAAACCACCATAAACCAATATTACTTCTGGATAATCTTCCCAGCCCTCTTTAAGTTTTCCATCTACGAGGTAACTTAAAATCAGGAGAAAGAGAATTACTAGGATAATCATCAGCCAGGGAGACATCATAAGGGTGATTTTTAGCGTCTTAATTGATCGGTTTTGTGTCCACCAAAGTATCCAGGTACAGAGAATCACATACGGTATAAAGCCAATAAGCCCTGCCCCCAATGTAGTTCTCAGGATATTATCAATCTCTGATGATAAACTATTCTTTGCAACGGCTAATACTCCGAACGCGAGAGCCGAAGTTAACAGAGGCAGGGCCAATGATACTTTATACGCTTGCCGTTCTGTCATTTGCTTTACCTTAGTTCTCGACAATACCCAACATTAATTATGTGGATGACGACATTTCCAATAATGGAAACATCCACCTTTCCATTATTGGGAATATTCCCTTGCTGAAATTTCGCCAGCACTTCAACCATAAATATATTTTGGCGCACAGTGCCTGAAGTAAAAACAAGACCGAATATTTTGTTAACACTGCCTGAATAGCACGACTCGCAATTTCTACAAAGAAAATTTTCTAATCAACCAACTTTCTCTTTTCGGCGTCACTCTACCTTTAACTTCGCGGCAGCGTATGGAGTGCTACGGCTCGGCGTCGCTTTAGTATTCTTCACATAACTTGTCGTGCAAGAAATACCAAAGCGACGCCGAGCCGTAGCACTCCATACGCTCCGCGTGACTAATCTTGGGGTTTCAAATTCACTTCTGCATCAGACAATTGAAGGTAATACGGCGTAGCGTTTTCATATTTCGGCTGCGAAATAATTGCTGCGGATTTCACTACTAATTCTTCCGCCAGATTTATTTCAGTAGCGTTGATGAAATTCAATTCTGGCGAAATAATTTCTGTAACTTCTGGCATCGTCGAAATGCAATGCTGCAAATTCAATTCTTTGATTTTGGAAGCTACATCTGATATTGCGATGATCGTATCCGGCACTTCAACGCGGACTTCGAGATTTTCGAAAACTGTTCGCGCTCCAAAATATACATCGCCGCGTGAAGCATTCAAGATGACGGCGATGGGTTCATCAATAATGTTCGCAGCCAATGCCAACGTATCAAATGTGTTCACGCCAAATTCTTTTTTCCCCAAACTTCGCGCCAAGCCTTGCACCGAAGCGATTCCGGCGCGGAGTCCGGTGAAGCTTCCAGGTCCTATGACAACAATAAAATTTTCGATGTCTTCAATGGTGATTTCTGCGGCGCGTAATCCTTCTTCGATCAGGGGAAACAATCGTTCGGATTGTTGTAAGCCGGAGGTATCCTGATGAGAAAATATGATTTCGGCTCCACGAGAAATCGCGAGGCACAGAGCGCGACTGCTGGTGTCTACGGCGAGGGAAAGTTTGGATTGCGATGACGAAGAATTCATTTGATTGCCTTGCGATTTAGGGCTTCGCGTTACATTATTCACGTTGCAAAAGTTCGAGAATTTACTATAAGAATATTTACGCTAAAAGTGTAGGAGTTAGCAAAATAAAACAATAGACCACAGATGAAACGGATTCAGCGGGTTTACGCGGTTCTGATTATACATTCATTCAGACCCGCGAAAACCCGCATCATCCGCTTGATCCGTGGTCTATTCCTTAACAACCATGTCAACTACTGAAAAGCCACTGACGCCTATGCTGCGGCAGTATCACGAGATTAAAAAGCAATATCCCGGCACGCTCCTATTTTTCCGGCTCGGAGATTTTTACGAATTATTTTTTGATGATGCGATCATCGCTTCCAAGGAAATGGAAATCACGTTAACGGCGCGCCATAAGGATTCCGGTTCGCCTGTGCCAATGTGCGGGATTCCCTACCACGCAGCGATTGGATACATCGCTAAGCTCGTACGCAAAGGATTTCGCATCGCCATCTGCGATCAAACTGAGGAAGCCAGTGCTCAGAAAAAATTAGTCAAACGCGAAGTCGTCCGCGTCATCACGCCCGGCACCGCGCTGGAAAGTCAGTTGCTGGAAAGTAAACACAATAATTTCTTCGCTTCGATTTGCGGCGCGGGCGAAGGGATGGGGTTCGCTGTCCTCGATCTTTCGACTGGAGATTTTCATACTACTGAATTCAAGGGAGATGCCGCCTGGCAAAAGGTACAAGAACAGTTGGAAGTTTTCGCTCCGAAGGAAATCATTTATCCGCATTCGCTGGAGCCGCTGATAAAGCCTTACCAAACCGAAGCCGCGAAAACTCCACTTGATGATTGGCTGTTCGGCTATGAATATTCCGAAGGTTTGCTCAAAAATCAGTTGAATGTAGCGTCGCTGGACGGCTTTGGGTTGAGGCAGAAAAACTACGCTGTAGCCGCTTCCGGTGCAGCGATCTATTACGTCAACGAAACGCAAAAAGGTTCTGCCGCACACCTCAGCGAAATTAATTATTTTGAACCGAATGAGTTTTTGTTACTTGATTCTACGACGCTGACAAATCTTGAATTAATTGACACCGAAGGCAATAAAAAAGGGACTTCGCTGCTGAGCGTGCTGGACACTACAAAGACCGGAATGGGAGCGCGATTACTGCGCCAATGGGTCGTCAGGCCATCCGTCAGACTCGGAGAAATCGAAACCAGGCTCGACGCAGTTGGAGAATTCAAGCAGAGCAACATCAAGCGTGATCAAATTCGACAACGACTTGAATCGCTCTCAGACGTCGAACGCTTAGCCGGGAAAATTACTCTCAATCGAATCAACCCCAGAGAAATAAATTCGCTAAGACAAACTATCGAAGCGTTGCCACTGCTTAGAAATTTATTGAGCGCGTTTCAGGCTTCCCTGCTTCAAACTTTGCACGAAAATTTTGATGAACTTTCCGATCTTGGAGCTTTGATCAAAACTTCAATTTCTGAAGACCCGCCTGCGGCTGCAAACGAACCCGGAATGATTCGCGATGGCTTCAGTCCAGAATTGGATGAACTCAGAAATCTGGCGCACAGCGGCAAAAGCTACATCGCAGCCATCGAAGCTCGTGAACGCGGGCGCACCGGAATCAATTCACTCAAGGTAAAATTCAATAACGTTTTTGGTTATTTTCTGGAAATCAGCCATGCCAACCGCGACAAAATTCCAGAGGATTACGAACGCAAACAAACACTTGTAAATGCGGAACGTTACACCACGCCCGAGCTGAAGGAATACGAAACAAAAGTGTTGGGAGCTGAAGCTAGAATTATCGAACTGGAGATCGAATTATTTAAGGAAATCAGAATAAAATTAGCGAACGAAGTTCGGCGATTGCAGGGAGTTGCTAAAACATTGGCGTTGATTGATGTGACGACTTCGCTGGCAGAGACTGCCGCACGAAAAGGTTATTCACGACCTCAGCTACACGAAAACGATGAAATCGAAATCAAGCAGGGACGCCATCCTATCGTTGAATCATTGGGAGAAAGATTTGTCCCGAACGACTTGAACATCAACAATACAACGGATCGTCTGTTAATTATCACTGGCCCGAACATGGGCGGAAAATCTGTCTATTTAAAACAAACTGCTTTGATTTGCGTGATGGCGCAGATGGGAAGTTTCGTTCCAGCGGCTTCGGCGAAGCTGGCTTTGCTGGATCGGATATTTACCCGCGTCGGAGCAGCAGATAATTTAGCGCGGGGGCGTTCGACGTTTATGGTGGAGATGACCGAGACAGCGAATATTTTAAATACCGCGACGCCGCGAAGCCTGATTCTACTGGATGAAGTCGGACGAGGTACAGCGACTTTTGACGGGCTTTCTATTGCGTGGGCGATTGCTGAATATTTGCATGATCATTCATTTCATTCGGCGAAAACTTTATTCGCTACGCATTATCACGAGATGACCGAACTGGCGAAAATGCGTCCGGGCGTGAAGAATTACCAAGTCGCAGTTTCGGAATCCAACGGAGAAATTATATTCTTACGAAAAGTGATTGAAGGAACTGCGAGCAAAAGCTACGGCATTGATGTAGCGAAACTGGCAGGCTTACCGAAAACGGTCATCGAACGTGCACGAGAGATTTTGACCAATCTGGAACTGAATGAACTTGATCTGACTGGTAAACCAAAATTTGCGAAACATTTAAAGAAGCCAAGCGCGAAGATAAATCAATTAAATTTCTTTGACGACACTGCTTCTGTGGAAGAGTAGAAGAGACTGACAGGAACAAGGGGCGCAGGAAAAAAATACATTTGTTTTATAAATTAAGTTCAGTTAACAACTAAAATGATAGTTGCCTTGTTGTATTTTTTTCCTGCCCCCCTTGTCCTGTCAGTCTCTTCCTCCCTAGATTCATCCACAATGTTTTAAACCTCCGAAAACCGTTAGTAATTTCTGATACGTTCTGCTATATTACCCGCTTTATTTTAGAGCAGTTATTTTAATCATTTTGAGTTAAAGGAAAAAAACAACCATGGCTAAAGTATGTCAAGTTACGGGAAAGAAACCCCAGTCAGGAAATAACGTCTCTCATGCGAATAATCGCACCAAGAGGAAATTTGAACCAAATCTTCAATCGCATCGCTTTTTTCTGCCAAGCGAAAATCGCTACGTCAGATTGAAAGTTTCGACCCGTGGGATCAAAACCATTGACAAGAACGGCATCGAAGCAGTCGTTGCGGAAATGAGAAAGCGTGGCGAGAAGGTATAAGCTGTCAGCACGCCGACAAATCTCATTTTGTTATTCTTGTCGGCAACTTATATTTCTACGCAAAAGCTTTTTAAGAACGTAGGCAAGTAGTTAAGAAACATTCACTAAATGTTGCAACTACTTGCCTTATTTATTTTTTGTGTAAATCAATCTGGCTCTCATTTTTTTGCTTTATCTAATCAGTTCAATCCCACCGAATACACCAAATCGTTGAGAGAAACTCACGTATTAATTCACGGCGCGATCCAACTCTTTTTTTAGAGGAAACATCAAAGCGTTGTAAGTAATTCACTTATGTCGTTTTGTATGCTTTTCGCTACACTTGGCACTGCGCTTGCAGTTATACTTAATAGAGTTGGTTAATTTTAGACGGATGGAAAGGACTTCCCCCTTTTGGGAGAAAAAGATGATTAAAATTTTCGCAAATATATTATTAATAATTAGCCTGAGTCTGGGGACCTCGACGGTGAGCTTCGGTCAGGATCGTGACCGCGATAAAAAAGAAAAGCCACCGGAAAAAATCAAAGAACGTCCTAAACCGAATGATGAGCGTGATCGTAATGATCGCGAAAAGAAAGATGAGCGCCCGAGACGCCCATAAAATGAATCAGCAAAAATTGTGAACTTATTGAATTCCCTGCTATGAAAATAAAATAGCAGGGAATTTTTATTATTTCTTTACTATTTGGTAATCTCTTGTCACACTTCTTGCATCAAAAACGTTTATACTATGTGTACGTTCATGTTTTTGCCTGAAGTAAAAATGAGGAGAGTGTGAGTTATGAGGTCAATATCTAAATTTAGTAGCTTGCTGGTAGCTTCAAGCTTAGTCCTAAGCTCCGTCACAAATGTTGTTGCTCAAACAAAACAAGACAAAAAACAACCGACCGCAACGGCTCCGACCATTCTTTCAACGAAAGAAAATCCTGAGCTGATCGGCAAGCGCGATATCAATAAAGGTCAGATGGACTTTTACTCGCTTGATAAAGAAGTAGCATTGGGTCGAAGAATGGCTGCTGAAGTTGATCGTGAAGCCAAATTTGTCGAAGACCCGCTCATCGTTGAATACATCAATCGCTTAGGACAAAATCTGGTTCTTCACTCCGATGCGAAAGTTCCGTTTACGATCAAAGTTTTAGAAGCCGATGACGTCAACGCTTTTGCTTTACCTGGAGGATTCTTTTATGTCAATAAAGGATTAATCCTGGCTGCTGAAAACGAATCTGAACTAGCCGGGCCGATGGCTCACGAAATTGCACACGTCGCAGCTCGACACGGAGTCGAACAAGATACGAAGGGACAATTAATCCAGTGGGGTTCTCTGCCCTTATATATTTTTGGCGGAGGCTGGGCAGGTTACGCAATTTCTCAAATCGCAAATTTAGCGATCCCGCTGACATTCCTTAAATTCTCACGCGGAGCTGAAGAAGAAGCTGACATGCTAGCGATTCAATATTTATGGGCTTCTGGTTACGACCCAAATTCGATGGCGACTTTCTTTGAAAAACTTCAGACCAAAGAAAAGAAGAAGCCTGGCACAATAGCGAAAATTTTCAGTACTCACCCGGTCGTTGATGATCGAATTGATAAGGTAAAAGCGCTGTTAGTGAAATTCCCTGATCGCAGCGAATATACGCTGAACACATCAGATTTCACCAAAGTGAAGAATCGTCTGATCTCCATTACTAACGCCAAGAGCGTCAGTGCCAGAGTTGGCGGAACAAGTGCTGAGAAAGATACTTCACGACCAACTTTAAAACGTCGTCAACCGGCTGATCCATCGGGAGCGAATCCAGATGCAAGCGGCACAGGAACTGAAGGTACAACTACGCCTTCGACAACTCCTGAAAAAAATGAACGACCAACCTTGAAACGAAGTGGAAGCACTGGAACACCAGATAAACCATAACTTACTCACGAACCATAAAAAATGCCCTCCATTGTTTACAATGGAGGGCATTTTTTTATTTGGTATTTTAGAAACGTGCGGCTAAATCAAAAAAATATTTCTCAAAGCCCTCAACTTTATTAAACCCACCTTGTGCCAAAGTCGGAGTCCCCCCGCCTTTTCCTTTAAAATGCACACAAATTTCCTGCATTAATTCTGCGACATTAATTTTGATCAGACTGGATGAAGAAAATATCAGTTGGATTTTCTCTTCATTGCTGATAGCCAGCAGAACCAGAACCGAAGCCTGAGATGCAATATTAATTGCTAGTGACCTGACTTCCTCGACGGGTCGGTTATTAAAAACTTTTGTGATCACTAAATTATGGTCACGAATCAACTCTTCAGATTCATAGTTTATGAGCACTGTATTCAGATTCTTTACTTTCTTATCTAAAAGTTTATTTGATTCAATTAAATGATGGACTGAATCAAGAACAGTTTCCCTGCCCGTACTCAGTGTTCTACAAATGCTTGCATTGATTTCATTTATCTCCTGAAATTCATGAAGCGCACGCATGCCACAAACAAATTCAAGCCGTAGCATTTGTTTTGCGCGAGTCCAATTTTTGACAAATATAATTCCTACTTCTCCTGTTTGCTGAACGTGGGTTCCTCCACAAGGAGATAGATCATATCCTTCAATATCAATGATTCTGATGCATTCCGAAACAGAAGACTCCTTTCTTAAGGGCAAACGACTCGCTTCCTCTTCATTTAAAAGAACGGATGTGACTTTTCGATCTTCAAATACTACCAAATTTGCAAGCTCAACAGATTCCTGTATTGCCTGCTCTATTCTCGAAGATTCTAAGTCAAATTTTAAATCGATTTCAGAAGTAATGGCACCCATTCGAAACCCATTCGTCTCCGCTCCAAATAGCTGAAAAAAAGCTTGGGATAAAATATGTTGCCCAGAGTGCTGCTGCGTATTATCTCTTCGACGAGCACCATCAATTTTACAATTAACAATAGCACCAAAGGTAAAAGTCGGCTCTCCTTCAAAATAATGTCGAACAATTCCATTAGTATCTACCAACACATCGTTAATAAAAACATTTTCAATGAAACCGTTATCAGACGGCTGTCCACCTCCGATTGGGTAAAAGGCAGTTTGATCCAAAACAATAAACCTCTTGCCGTTATCAGTCCCAAGTTTGGTAACTTCAGCTTCAAATTCATAAACTGGTGGCATTTCCCAAAATAGTTTTTTTGTCATATTCATTTTACATTTTTGGCTAACAGGATCGGCGATGCTTCGATTGGGTTCAGCGGCCAATAGTGCCTGGGGTATTTTCTGCTCATCTCAGTTCTGAGTGCCGGATAAATATTTTTCCAAAAACTTGGCAAGTCGCGCGTGACCTGAATAATTCGTTTATTTGGTGAAAGTAAATTTACAACCAAGGGGGCACTTCCATTAAGTAATGATGGCGTCATGATCAGCCCGAAAAAATCTTGCACATACCCTTCAATGAAAGGTGTCATGCTTTCTGAATAATGCACTTTAAGGCGCTTGGTATTTTTCAGAATTATTTGCTCTGGTGCATTATTATTAAGTTCGGAGATTTGTTGTGGCGACAAAAATAAGTATTTAAAACCGGATGAGGTCAGAGCTTCCCTCAATTCGCGAAATGAATTCTTCCCTGCGCAAAGTTCAGTTAATAGAATTTCGTCTTCAAAAACGGAGTCCGTTAGACAGTCATTTTCAGCCAGAAATTTCATCCGAAGTTTCAGGATACTGAAGGTACCCTTTCCAATAAAATGCTCAAGTCCAATTTCCTGCAATTTCTGCAATAATAATTTCGCAGCTTCAATACTCTTGCGCGAAGTAGACTTACTTTCCAACAAGGTAAGTTGATTGTATTGAATCCTACTGATTTCCTCTACAACTTCGCGCTTCGAGTTCCAAATAACTTCACTGCTTTCAGTCAAATCCTCGGAAAAATTATCGAAGATAAAATCGGAACTAAGATGGCAATAACTAATCACAAACGGAGCAGGATTATTTAAGGAGTCATTAATTTCAATCGCTAGTAGCCAATCGGAATTTTCATTTAAAAATCGCCCATCAATAAACTGCCCATCACAAAGCTTAACTTTTTGTGAGACAGTTAAGCTTTGCGCGTTATCGGACTGAAAGAATTTCGCAACACGGTCAGGGTAGCCCGCGCTTAATATTTGCATCACTTTCGTTTCTGATTCCTTCAATGGAGGGTTTTGCTTTTTGGGGAGCTTTATATTCTGACCTAACTGCTGAACAGACCGTGTTACTGATTGAACCTTCGCTGCATCGAAGTTAAATCTTTCAACCAGTTGCGGATCAAAATTCGACTTTTCCAGCTCAAGATATTTATCTAACTGATCCATCAAATTTATTGATAAAGATTTTCTGCTGGTTGATATTTCAAATTTATTAATTTCTCGTTCAGCAATAAGTGAAGCCAGGACTGCTCCTTGATGTGGGATCGAAAGTATCAAACTTTCAACGAGAATTCGTGCCAGCCGGGGATGAAGCGGAAACCTGATCATTTCGCGTCCAACATTTAAAAGCTGGTTTTGAGAATCAATTGCTCCGAGTGAGCGTAACAAATTTAGGGCATTTTCAATTTGAGCCGCTGCCGGAGAATCGAGCCATTCAATTTCATTAAGAACAAATCCTGTCGCTAATAGTTCCAGCACTATTCCCGACAAATCAGATCGTAGAATTTCAGGTACTCGAAATTCCGGTCGCAGCGAGAAATCCATTGCCGAATAAAGCCTAATACATTTTCCTGAGCGAGTTCTTCCGGCTCGTCCGGCTCGCTGCTTTGCGGAAGCCTGACTGATACGTTGAATTGAAGAAGTCGGCAGTCCTGACCACTGTGAATATTCGACTGTCCGTTCTAATCCTGAATCAATTACGGCACTTAATCCTTCGATCGTAATTGAGGTCTCGGCGACATTTGTGGAGAGAATTATCTTGCGCTGTGACGATGAAGAAAGTGCGAATTGTTGTTCATTCGGCGACAATTCCCCATGTAACTTCGCCAATAAAATCCCTTTATTTTGAGCCGTCTTTTCAAGCGCAACCGCAGCTCTGCGAATTTCACCCGCACCGGGTAGAAAGACGAGAATGTCACCATCTAAACCATCACTAACGATATTATTAACAGCAGTTTGCACAAGTTCGGCAACTGACGAATTGCTTATCCCAGCGAGGTATTTTATTTCAACATCGAAAGATTTCCCCTCACAGGAAATAATTGGACAATTGCCCAAATATTGACTGATCGAAGCGCAATCCATCGTCGCCGACATGACTACTATTTTAAGGTCAGGACGAGAAGTTTTTTGAAGTCGTCGCAGCAAAGCCAACGCGACATCGGTCTGCAAATTTCGTTCATGGAATTCGTCAAGAACAACGATTGAGACGCCTTTCAGCGTAGGGTTCTGGATGAGCTTGCGAGTGAATAATCCTTCCGTCAGAAACAACAATCGCGTGCGCTCACTAGCATAATTTTCATATCGAATTTGATAACCGATGGTTTCGCCCAGCTTTTCATTTCGCTCTTGGGCGATTCGATTTGCTGAAAGCCGTGCGGCTAACCGACGAGGTTCGAGAACCCAAACTTGATTGTTTTTTGAGATTGGAGAATCAATTAAGGCTGGCGGAATTCGAGTAGTTTTACCTGCTCCCGGAGCAGCTTCGACGACAAGGTTTGACGATTTTGAAAATGAATTCAGGATGCTTGGAAGGTAAGCATCCATTGAAAGTGGCATCACATTTCTAATTTCTTCTCAATAAATTAAAGGAAAATTCCATAGACATTCTCACACTGACAGGTACTCCATCTTTAATCGCAGGCTTAAATTTTATCTTACTGACAGCACGCATAGCTTCCTCATTTAAACCTAGGGGCAGGCCGCGAATAACATTTAAATCGGTAATTGTTCCATCCGCCCTAAATATAGCGCTAAGAATTACTGTTCCTTGCACACCACTATCCCGTGCTGCGACGGTATACTGGGCTTTTTCCATATGAGTAATAACAGGTTTTAGATTAGCTGAAGCAGCCAGCACCGTATCTCTCACTTCCATCACACCAAGATCAAGCCCCGTCACTTTCACATCGCCGCCTACTTCGTTTTTTTTTCAACAGAAGCTACCTGATTATGCGGGAATTCCTGATAATGTTCGGCCAACAAATCGCGTCCCCAGTCTCCGCTAAAATCGCGCCAGACGGAGTGAATATGATTTGAATTGTTCTGCGTATTGTTGTACTCAATCAGGAAAGTTGGCGTTTGAATTCGATAATAATGTCCCTGCAATTTTCCAGTTAAATTTGGACGCGCCGCACTTGGAGCCAGGTCACGAGCGTCGAGTGTATATGATTTGTCAGTGCGTTCAATCGCGCCCGACCAGGCAAAATAAATCTCATCTTTTTTCGCGGATTTAAATTTCGCACGGCGCGCACCTGCGACATCATCTGGAACGTTTGCGACGTATTCTTCAACCAATTTTTCGAGCATAGAAAACTGTTTTGGATTCATCTCACTGGCTTTGATACCAAGCTTTTCAAGCGGTTTCGCTTCTTTATGATCAAAGGTCAACATATCGCCAGGAGCTTTAGCGTCATAGATAGCAACCTTGCGTTGCTTCTCGTCAAACGCAGTAATCAGAGCGCGGCCTAAATCCTCTTCGGCACCCAAAACTCGGAGTCCTTTTTGTGGAATATCCTGAAAAACCTCTGCCGGATTTGTCCCGTAAAATGCAGGGGCTTCGACAACTACCTTGCCTTTAATGACCGTGAAATTATGCGACAGATGGTGTCCTTCAAAACGCCATCCCCAATCTCCTTTTGAGGGATCGCCAAAGATAGAGACGTAATAAAGTCCTGGGTCACGTGGGAATTTTCGGGTCGGCCCTTCAATCACTTGCAGCACGGGTTCCAGTGAAATAATCGAAGTCGCCTTGAAATTTCCGCGCTGACTCAAAGATGCTTTTAATAACTCCATCGCAGCCGATTTCTGCGCGTCATTCATATCTTTCAGCGTCAAGCCTTTTCGATCCATCGGCACAAAATGCCAGTTCATTCGTTCGGCATCAGTCAACGCGAATGTAGCCTTTGCCTTTTGATCGGCATTCAATAAGGATAAGAATGATGATGCGGCTTTAGTCATTGCTTCGGCACTCTTCACTTTTTCTCGGGCATCAACTAAGTACCCGATACTAAGTGCTGCAATAATAAGAGTAAAAACGACGAATGTAGAAGTTGCTACGCGGAAATTGTTTTTCATATTTTACCTGTGTGGAGATTGGAACCATCGTTAGAATAACAGCAAGTTATTGATTTGTGAAGAAACTCCATACAAACTTTTAATGGCGTACAGTCTTGCATGCTATGGGAATTTTCAATCACAGGTGAACGACTTGCCCGCTCTCTGCCGATTCATATAATGCCCGTACCAGCTCCAAAGAATTCCGGCTCTCAGCCCCATTGATCGAAGGCTCGCGCTTTTCTTTGATGGCATTGATCATTTCAACGAGTTGGAGCCGATGACCTTCATTTGAAATCGCCGCCGGATTGGAAGAGCCATCTGTTAACTGCGCTTGTCCGCCTGCGGTACTCTCTTCTCCCTCAATCACCCACGTCCCAATTGCATCGCCGTCGAGAATTATAGTGCCGTTTTCTCCAGATAATTCCAGCCTGCGCTTGAAGCCGGGCTTCACCGAAGTCGTAGCGACGACTGCACCCAACGCTCCATTTTTGAAACGAATATTTCCGACCAGCGTGTCTTCACCTTCGATCTGCGGATAACGTAACGCGCTCTTCATTGCAAACACAGAATCAACTTCTCCGGCCATCCAACGCAATAAATCTATCGTATGAATTGCCTGATTAATCAACGCTCCGCCACCGTCCAAAGCCATCGTCCCGTGCCACGAACCAGCGTAGTATTCGGGTGCGCGATACCATTTTATATAGGCATCGGCGAGGTAGAGCTTTCCAAGCTTCCCTGCTTCTACGGCGGATTTAACCGACTGGACGGCTTCGAGAAATCTGGATTGAAAAATTACGCCGAGCCTGACATTCGTATCTTTACAAACCTGAATCAACGCATCGGCTTTTTCTAAATTTGTTTCAATTGGTTTCTCAACAAGGATGTGCTTCCCTGCTTTCGCTGCGGCAGAGCCGTGTTCGAGATGCATTCCGCTCGGAGAGCAAATGCACACAATTTGCATTTCTGAGTTCGATAAAAATTTATCGTAGTCATCAAATGCTTGTGCATTATATTTCTCAGCGAGCGCAGAAGCACTGTTGATATTTCGGCTGTAGACAGCAACAAGTTTTGCTTCCGGGATGGCAGCAATTGCTTCAGCGTGAACTTTACCAATCATTCCGGCGGCGACGATTCCAAATCCAATCTTCATAGATAATTCCTAAAATTATTTTCAAAATTCTAAAATTCTTATAATTCACATTTTGTATACCACTTTTCAAATTTCATTCCTAGCATTCGCACAATCCTGAAACAATTTTTTCAGAAGCCTTAATTAGGAAATGAAAAATGTATTACCTGATATTTTCCGTCAACGAATGCGATCATTAACTCAATGTTCATCGATGATGCAGTTATTACTCTTGATCCAGCTTTTAAGCCGTAACGCGGTTCCTCAGAAATTGAAATTGTTGGCGACTTTTCAAATTCAAGAACTTCTTTGATCGAATGTTTTGCATCCTTACGAGGATTTTTAATAGCACCCTTTGCCAAAGTTCGGTAAATGTTGTTAACACGCAGTAATGACGCTGTGCTGGGGTAAAGCTCGTTAGGATGATGAATCATAAGTGAATCATTTTCGAAGAGGTTTCGAAAAAAATAATCCGAATTGAGCATTTCTCGAAATTCAGGCGGGGTACATTCGTCCTCGGTATGATCATCTGAATGTAACTCTTCAAAAGTTGAGACGATAAATATAAAATTACATAATTCTGAATAGAAAGGCTTTAAATACTCGCTTTTAAGAATTTCGACTCTTGAGGCTAAATCAATAAAGGAGTTATCTTTTTCCATATTTTCCGCGATCTTTTGTGTTCTCCAATCACCCTCACATACGTCATCTAATGCTTTGGAAAGATCAAAAGATTCCGTAAGCTCTCCTGAAAACTTTGATGTAATTCGTTCATACTCTGCCTGTTCAATTTTCGTAGGAATAAGTTTTTCTTCAACCTTATTTTCCTGAGGATCAGTACCTTCCTGCCCAAAACCACTAACAGAAAACATTAAGACAAGTGTAATAGATAAAATATTTCGCATTGCTGGCTCCATCCGTGAGGACGCATTAGCGCGTCGCAGACAATGAAGCAATGCTCGTGCCGTGAACAAAATTATTGATTTTATTGGTTATTCTGAAGAATCTGCAAATCAAAAAGGATAACTTAATATCCTAATGTCGGAATTTTCAGGCGGCAGCATTCCAACAATTATTTCATCGTCAACAAAGCCGCCATCGTCTCAATCCCATCCCACAAATTCTGCAAGCGAATATTTTCATTCGCACTATGTTGGTTATTGTCGTGGTTCGCTATCGGGATTCCAATCGCAGGAGTTTTCAAAATATCCGTAAAAATATACAACGGCACACTACCGCCAAGAGTTGGCATTCGAACAGTCGTACCCCGTGCGTTTTCAATCGCAGTAATTACTTGCTTCGAAATTTCTAAATCCATCGAAGTCCGCGCCGCGTTATATCCGTCTTTGTTAATCGCTTTGATCACGCGTGGATATTTCATCCGCGTAGCTTCATCAGGATCAGCATTCACAACATGCCATCCCTGCTTGCGAATATGTGCAAGTACGCGTTCGACGGCGACTTTGTAATCAATGCCTTTGACGAGGCGAATATCAATGTCTGCGGTGGCAGTGGTAGGAATTACGTTCCGTGCGGTCGCTCCTGTCGAAGCGCTGGAAAGCCCGCGAATATTGAGCGAGGGTAGCATCAGCATTTCTATCAACTTCTTGCCGCCGCCTTCCGTGAAGCCAATTTGCAATTCGCGTTTCAAATCTTCGTCGTTATCGGCGGCTTCGGCTAAAGCTCGTTTTTCAGTAGGACTAAGCGGAGTGATTCCATCGTAATAATTTTCAATCAACACGCGCCCATCATCGTCCTTCATTGAAGCCAATAACTTCGCCATCATCATCGCCGGATTGGGTGACCAGTTGCCGTAATGTCCGCTGTGCAATTCACGTTTTGCGCCGTACACCGTTAGCTCGAGCGACGTCACGCCGCGTGCGCCAAAATAAATTTGCTGTTGCCGATTTTGATGAACGGGGCCGTCACAGACCAACCAAACATCGCCTTTCACGAGATCAGGATATTTCGCCAAAATATTTTCGAGATGCTGCGAACCAGCTTCTTCTTCGCCTTCGAAAATAAATTTAATATTACTTGTAAGCCCAATTTTATTGGCTTTGAGCGCATCCAATGCCGTTACCATTGCAATGATCGGAGCTTTATCGTCACCAGATGCACGCGCATACAACCGCCATTCCGGATTGAATTTTTCAGCCTTGCCAGGGAAAGAAATATCTTTACCATTCGCTTCCAGTGAAGCTGAACGGAGCGTCGGCTTAAAGGGATCGCCGCCTACCCATTTCGCAGGCTCGACGGGTTGTCCATCATAGTGCGCATAAATAATTAACGTTCGCGTAGCACCGGGAACTTTGATTTCACCGTACACAACCGGAGGCACATTTGGTACTTCCAACAGCTGAGTTTTGACGCCACGCGAATTCAGCATTGAAGAAATTAAATCTGCATTTCGACCAATGTTTACAGTATCAGAAGCTACATTGGGAATTGCCAGCAACTTCGTGAATTCTTCCATGATTTCGTGTTCGTGTGCTTGTCGAAATGTTCGTGCAGCTGTCACACCGGGTGGTTGTGCCTGAACCGAAACGACATAGAGTAAAAGGATAATTGCTAGAACTTTCATAGAATTGAGTTGGTTGAATTTACAGAATTATGCGAGAGGCAAGTATAAAACGAACGAAGAAAAATAGATAATTTACCTTCAAGTTACTGTAATAAAAAAAGCCGCACACGCTTTTTCAAACATGTGCGGCTTCCTGAATAAAAATTTTCCTAGAACAATATTTTCAAAGCCAATTGCACATTGCGCGGTTCACCCAAGCCTATACCAGGAGCGCTGCCGCCGTTGCGCGTATTCGTGAGAAGCCCAAAGCTACCTGACGAAAAATTCGTCACCGGATTCGCCCAGTTTACTAAATTGAAAACATTGAAAACCTCAAACCGGAACTGCGCTTTCACACGTTCGGTGATCGCCGTCGTTTTGAAGAGCGAAGCATCAACCGTATGAAAACCAGGGCCGTAAAATTTGTTGCGCCCAAGCGTCCCGAATTTTCCATCCGCAATCGCACCACCCGTCGCATTGCGCGGCACACTAAACGCCGCTGCGTTCAGAAAGCGATTTCCGCCAGTGTTGGCGAACGGGTCACCGATCAAGTCTACGCGGTCATTGCCGTCGCCGCTCAGACTGCGATTGTATCCAGCGAGAATGTTAAGCGGCGTACCTGAATTAAACGCGAAAATTGAATTCAATTGCCAGCCTTGCGTCAGACGTTTTGGCAACGCGCTCAAGCCAATCGGAATGTCATAAGTAAAACTGCTTCGCAGCGTATGACGCACATCAAAGATTGAATTGCCACGCTCACTGCGAATGTCGTAGCTGTTCGCTGGCAACGTGCTGCGGGCTTCTGACGAGTTATCTATCGCGTGACCGAATGTATACACAAAACTGCCTGACAGTCCGTGCCAATTGCTTTGCGTCAATGAAATTTGCAGCGAATTGTAATTTGAATTCGCCGTACTTTCGAGCAGGCTGATGCTGCTGAAAGTCGGGAATCGCGCATTGAACGGACGACGTGCCTGTGCCGTACCAGTCGTGCCAGGCAGCGGCGCATTGATGTTGCGCGTCAGAATCAGCTTCGTGCCAATGCTGCCAACGTAGCCAACTTGCAAGACCGTAGATCGCGCAATTTGTTGTTGCACGTTGACATTGAAATTGTGAATGTACGGTGTGCGAAACTTTTGATCTACAGCAAAAACACCAAAAGGAGGAACCGGATTTGCAGTACCAAACACCGCCACATCTTTGGTCAGGTTATATCCGCCAAGGCTCAGACTATAGACTGGAAATTGCCCGCCAGGATTATTCGCGACACCGGATGCCGCACCGTTGCCGCCGCCGTTTGAGACGAAAAAAGAAACCGCCGCGATGTCATAAAAAATGCCATAGCCTGCTCGTACTACTGTTTTACCAGCTTTGCCCAGCGCATACGCCAAACCTACGCGCGGCGCAAAATTATTCAGGTCTTTTGGATACAGCCCATTCAAATCTTTGCCCACTTCCAGCAACCCGCGATCTGGCAGGAAATTTGTCAAAGCTTTTTCCTGATCGTAAAGCACACCGTTGAAGGTGTAGCGCACGCCGTAATTGAGTGTCAAATTTTGCGTCGCCTTCCAACTATCGTGCAAAAACCAATCACCGGAATTTTGACGATAGGTGCGTCTGGGATTGCCGCGCACGATCTGCGCGCCATTGGCAGGTGTCGTGTAACCAGCCAGAAAATCAGCGACGGCGCGTTCCGCCGAAGTTAGATTTGTCCACGGGCCGCGCGTGCCATCAAAGTTGAAAACTCCGCGTTTACGGCTTTCGTAAAAAACATCAAGATACGCGCTGCGCACTTCGCCGCCAAGCTTCAATTGATGCTTGCCCAACTCCCACGACAGCGTATCCGTGATGTGCCACGTCGTATCAATGCGTCCCGCCGGCAAAATTCCTGTCCCGCCGATCAGGCTAAAGGTAGTCACGTTAATCGTCGGTGTACCGCTGACACTGACGCCCGTATTCAAGCCCAATGAACCTGGATTGCCGCTGATGTCCGCAATATCAAATGTCTGCTTGAAATAGTTAACGCCGATCACTGCTTGATTCACCAATTTTGGACTGAGCACGCTGTTTTGTACGACTGAATAATTGTGCATTCGGCTTGGCGCAACTTGAAAATATTGTCGGAAGAACGACCCGCCGTCGTACGCTGTTTGATCGCCTGTTCCACCAAAATAACGCGCCGCAATGTTATGCCGATCATTGAACTGATGATCAATTTTCAAGATGCCGTTATGACTGTTGTAATCGTTTTCGTCCGTGCTGACAAAATTATTAACGGTCGCAGAAAGCCCCTTGGTATAGGACGGATAGAGCGTCAACAAATTCACTGCGACAGGATTCAGCGGCACATTAAATTGCGTCAGAATCGCTTTGCCACGATCTACCCAGGCATCCGAAAGTGCAGTTGTACGCAATGAATTCGCAGCTTTGGCGAGCTGTCCCTCATAAGTCATAAAGAAAAATGTGTGATTTTTGATGACTGGCCCACCGAGCGAAAAGCCAAATTGATTGTTGCGAATTTTCGGAGTGCGGCTGCCAATCGGAGCTACCGGAGAACGCGCCGCAAAATATTCGTTACGGTTAAAATAATACGCACTGCCGTGCAAATCGTTGCTGCCTGATTTAATCACCAAATTAATCGCACCACCGCTGTTGCGTCCCTGCTCTGCACTTGCGCCGGATTGCACCGAAAATTGATCAATGGCTTCGATGGGTAACAGCGTTCCTGCGATGCCAGAAACTCCGCCCTGATTCACCGCCGAAGCGTTTTGAAAAGCGTCGTTATTATCCGCGCCATCAATTTGATAATTGTTGCCGCGCGTGCGCGATCCATTGACCGAACCAGCAATCGTGACACCCGGAGTTAACTGAATCATCTGGCGAAAATCGCGTCCATTTAAGGGCAAATCCTGTACCTGCTTCGGTGCAACAATGCCCGTCAATGTTGACGATGAAGTATCAAGCCGCACAACTGTGGATGCGGAAATATCAACTGTTTCCGTAACAGAAGCGACCTTCAGTTGTAGATTCACAACTGTATTTGTTGAGACCACAACTTCGACATCACCGATCCGCGCGGTTTGAAATCCTTGCTGACTGACTTCGATGGTATAAAGACCGAGCGCGAGTTCGGAGACTTGAAATTCGCCGTCCTTATTCGTCTCAACATTTCGCGTGGCTCCCGTCGCCTTACTTAAAATCTTAATGCTCGCGCCAGGAATTGCCGCTCCTGAATCGTCATTGATTATTCCTGACAACCCACCACGAAACGTTTGAGCGAGGAGCGAATTTTGCGTGAATAATAATATTCCAGTCAAAATCAGTAACGACAATAAAACTCGTCGTGAAAAATTCCATAAATCTTGTGGTAGCAAATGTTCCATTTCAGTGCACATCCTTTGTCTGAGAACCAGATGTTTTTTTGTTTTTATATTCTGATTACGACTATGAAACTTACTTTTGTGCAATCTGTATACCAAAACCAAATTTTAACTGAAATGCCTGTGTTTATTGAGTGAAATGAAGTCTCAGTTCAACTTGAAAACTAAATATCTAAACATTTTTGTGGCGGCTAAGCTTGTGAACAACGATTTTGTTGTCAGGATTATTCCTTGCGAACAATTGAGGATATTGAAGGAGTGAGAAAAATAAAACACTGCGAATTAGAAGCCCAGAATCTCCCCCGATACTCTGGACTCACAATTTCGCAGTGTTTTTCTAGTAACTGAACTAAACTGGAATTCAACAATTTTGTCTGAATTTTAAGGTCTTGTACGGTTATTGTGCTTCTTTTTATAAATCTTGCGGCTGGCTTGATTTTGTTCCTGATGAATTTCTTTGCGTTCAGCTCCGGTCACCGTGCCGTCGGCTCTGGCTTCCCGTTTTTCTTCGCGGATACCCTTTTGGGCTTTCAGGACTGAAGCTGTTTCGCCTTTGGTTAAAGCTCCCGACTTAACCCCGCGTGTGATTCTTTTCGATTGAATATTCTGCCGTGTATTCACTCCTGGAGTTTTTACTCCAGGCTTTATATTTTCTTGAGCTACGGTCATTCCTGACGCTGCTAAGAGCAAGCAGAAGACGATACATAAAGTGTTTAGTGTTTTCATAATTGTTATCAACTCCTTGTCAAAATAAAGTGGTGAGTAAATATTTCGGATTTAAGCAATCACCCATTTCCAACTGTCATTTCATAGTACTCGAATCCGAAATATTGTATCCATTTTTCTTCGGCTTTTTAAGCTAATAAATGATTTTTCAATTTGCACTAGCCTTTCACGATCCAAAAAAAATGAACTATTTCGCCATATTTGAAGGCACTGGAAATGGATTCCCTTTTTTCGGCAACTTCCCTGCCATCGCTTTTCCTTCCGGTGATTGCCATGCTTGCCCGTAAAAAAATCCGAGCTTGGCGGCTTCGGGCGCGAGGCGTTGATCCAGCGCACTGCCGCCCGCAGGAATTTCCATTTCAACCAAATAGGAATTGTAGTTCAGGTTGATGTTGCCTTTTTGTTCAGGATGAATTTGCGGGCGCCCATCTGCACCGACGACAAAACGCCACGTACGCCAGACTTCGCCGTTGTTCATCAATTGGCATTCCCAGTTGCCCGGATTATCGTCAAGCGCCGGACGTTGCTCCCAGCGATTTCGTTTTTCACCCCACGTCAGCGGAGCCAGCACGCGAATCGAATGGAATCCGATTTCGTCGCGATATTCCGTACCGCGATGAAATTGCGGAGCAATCCTATCTTGATGAATGACCGTATAAAAATTGATTCGATAACTTAAGGCTTGATCTGAAAACCCGACTGGACCCGGCATTGAAATACGCTTCCCGTTGCAGGAACATCTCATATACCCATGCGGAGGATTCTTCCCAGCTTCCGAAGGTGACAAACTATAATAGAATTCGACATTATTAGCTCCCAAACGCTCTGGCGTGCGCCAATCAAAATATCCACCATATTCACGCGGACGCAGCACCATAAACGACGCGGGAGCCTCGCCGTGACGGTTGATGTAATACTGCGGCGGAGCTAGTCCGGCCTCCTGTCCCGAACGTACACGGTTAACTGTTCGCACATCAATTTTGTAAGTGCGGACTAATTTTTCTGCATCCGTATCACCGTTAATCGTGTAAACCTGTAAATCAAAAATTCCAGTTTCCTTGGTCGCTGTATCCTTGCGCCAACATTCGCCGGTGGACATATAACTTTCGTCCTGCGCGCCGTTGCGATTGATGTAAATTCCAGTTTCACAACGCGTCGAGCCAATGGCTTTACCGGCTTTGGAAACGACGACTTTGAAGGCTGAGCGATTCGGATATTCGCCGAGCACTCTGAGGTAAATTTTTAAATACCAGCCTGTACTGATAGGAATATTGTTCGCGCCCAGGGCTTCGCCGTGGACTGCTTCAAGCCAGGTGAAGCCGTCGTCCAGCACATCTTGTCGTTTGGGCTGCGCCGCGACGATAAGAGTAAACAAAAATAATATGGCAAGAACCCGCAGTGTCTTTTTCATGATTCCCTGATTGGTTTCTTTTTTCATTTATCCCTTCAATTTAGCTTATGCAAGCACGTCAGTTCCGCCTGGGCGTTTGTCTTAGAGCTAGTCTGAAAAGTCGGCTGGTGTGGCTGAAAGCCACAAATTGAATAGCGTCGAGTGCAACCCGACGATGGTTGTCATCAAACGCCAGTTGTATTTCAACGAATGGTTCCGCCCTTTGGACGCGGGCTTTGGATTGGTTTTGGACGGTTCGCACCTGGTGAAGGAGTTGGGGCGGGATTCGCGCCACGTTTGCGGTCAATTCCAGTGGTTGTGTTTGCTGCCATCGCAATCACGAAAGAGCCAACCAGCAGGCTGGCAGTGAGGATGATTGAAGTCCTGATTTTACCATTCATAATGAATTCTCCCTGAAATGTTATTTATGGATGATCCGATTTAGAGAACGATTTCTCTACCCGGTTCAGTACGTAGTGTTGGCAGAGCCGAAGTTGTATCAAAAAAATTTTATTTTTTTTCAAAGTCGCGCATAATGGCCACTTAGGCGTGCCCTGCGTCTCCCCTATTCAATTCAATTTCACGGAGCTTCCTCTTTGCTTGATGCTGATCTCGTAAGAAAAATTGGTGATGGCGAAACCGTTGCAGAAGAATTTTTGTATGAAAAATTTTCTTCCCGTATTTATTTTCTCGCCCTCAGCGAATTGCATTCTAAAGACGACGCTGAAGACGTCCGCGCTGAAACTTTTTTGCGCGTCATTCAAGCGTTGCGAGCCGGAAAACTGCGCTCAGCTGAATCCTTGCCCTCTTTTATTGTCGGCTTCGCGCTGAACATTATTCGTGAACACATTCGCCAAAAATATCGCGCGGATTCGCTGGAAGATTACGAACACGAGATCGCCAGCGATGGTTCAATGGAAAAGGTTTTTCTCGATGCCGAGACGGGGCGTGCTCTCGCCGCAGCCGCTAGAAAATTGAAGCCGCGCGAACGACAATTTTTGCGGATGTATTACTTTGAAGAATTATCGAAGGAAGAAATTTCTATAAAATTGGGAATCAAAGAAGAACGATTGCGATTAATAAAATCCAGAACTTTGCAGAGCTTTCGCGAAATTTATAAAAAAATGTCGAAGGTTGATACAAATTCAACCTGCGACTCACTATGGAATACACGGTGAAAGGAATTGAAATTGGGTAGAGGTGAAATGAAATGAATCATCACGAGATTGAACAACAGGAAATCATTGAACGCTACATCATGCATCGCTTGCCTGCCGCTCAGCGACTAACGTTTCAAGAGCATTTTTTCGGGTGCGATGAATGTTTTGAGAAAATACAATCAAGCTCTAAATTCATCGCCGGAGTGAAAGAAAATTCACGCCTCGGATATTTTCCTGAATTTTCAACTAAACGTAATCGAAGAGTTATTTTTATTGATAATTTGTTCAAGCCCGCCTTTGCTCTCGCGTCCGCCATCGCTCTGGTCTTAGCCTTTGTTCTTGGCTGGTTACTCCTCAGACAAATTCCAAAACTCCGAGAAGAAGTCGCCTTTGAGCGAAAAGCCCGCGAACAAATCTCCAATGAAAAAGACCAAAGCCTGCAAGTCGTAAAAGATGAATTAGAAAAAGAACGTCAGGCATTGGCC
>JAYTCQ010000204.1:0-1784 GCA_043736395.1 Blastocatellia bacterium
GTTTCGAGTTTCGAGGTCATTTCTTTAACCTCAAACCTCGAAACCCAAAACTCGAAACTGTTTTTCGAAACAGTTTTATGAGTATTGTTGTATTAGATAACGTTTCCAAAAAATATCGCCTTAGCCGCCTGGGCTCAAAATCCATTCGCGAGGAATTAGCCCGCGTCACAAAAAACCTGTTGCCAAGTTCCAGAGGTTTGTCCGGCACCGACGAATTTTTCGCACTGAAAGAAGTAGACCTCGAAATCAAGCGCGGCGAAACCATCGGATTTATTGGGCCGAACGGCTCCGGTAAAAGCACACTCTTGAAATTGCTGGCGCGAATTATTTACCCATCCGAAGGCAAAATCGAAGTCAATGGCTCCGTCGCTTCATTAATTGAAGTCGGCGCCGGCTTTCATCCTGAGTTAACAGGACGCGAAAATATTTATCTTTATGGATCCATTATGGGCATGAAGAAAGCTGAAGTCGCGAAGAAATTTGATCAAATCGTCGCCTTTTCCGAAATGGAAAAATTCATTGATACACCGGTCAAACGCTACTCTTCGGGGATGTACGTGCGCCTCGGTTTCGCCGTCGCCGCACACATTCATCCTTCTGTTTTGCTGGTTGATGAAGTCCTCGCTGTAGGTGACGCCAACTTTCAAAGCAAGTGCCAGCAACGCATCGAAGAACTGCGCCGTGACGGGATGACAATCGCTTTCGTCTCGCACGATATGCCCGCCGTAGAGCGTCTTTGTGACCGTGTTGTGTTCCTTTCAAAAGGTGAAGTACGCGCCAGCGGAAAGCCACAGGAAGTCATCAGCGTTTATTACAACGAAGTCTTGTTCACGAAAAAAGCTACCGCGCAAATCGCACAAAATAATACCGGCTTGGCGATTGAGACGAAGACTTCATTGTACGGTCAGGATGCTGAAATTGTCAGTGTGAAATTTCATAACGGTGATGGTGAGGAAACGGATACCATTTCAACCGGAGACAAATTAATCGCGCGGATTCATTACAAAACCTATAGCGCCATCGAGGACCCGATTTTTGAAATGTTGTTTTATTCGCCTGATGATCGTTTATATTCGCATCTGACCACGGCCATTAACGGCCCGGAAATTGGCGCGTTACCGGACGAAGGAATCATTGAATTTGATTGCAGCGAATTCGGATTGACACCCGGAATTTATAAAGTGGATGGAATTTTCAGCAAGCGTGGATCAGTCGCTCCATACGATTTGAAACCACGTCAGTATATTCTCAAAGTACTGCCCGGAAAATCTGTCCGCGGCATGTTCTATACCCCACAACAATGGAGAATGTTACCGCCCAGCGAATCCGTCAACGTGCAATCGGCTGATACAAATTTCATGTAGCGTAACCATCCTGTTTGCGCTTCCGAATAATTTTTTAGAAGCGCAAACAAGATTTATTACAATTCCTCAATCACTCTGCGTCCATCAATTCTAAACTTCCCAGCCAAAACTAAATTCACCGCTTCGGCATAAATTTTATGTTCTTCCGACAGAATCCGCGCTGAGAGCGAATCTGCCGTATCGTCAATCAAAACAGGCACAACAGATTGCCTGACGATTGCGCCGTGATCTAATTCTTCGTCTACAAAATGGACGGTACAACCTGAAACTTTGACGCCGTAATCGAACGCCTGCTGTTGCGCCCCAAGCCCTGGAAACGCAGGCAACAGCGAAGGATGAATATTCAAAATCCGTTGCGAAAATTCGCGGATGAACCACGGCGAAAGCAATCGCATGTAACCCGCCAGACAAATCAAATCT
>JAYTCQ010000205.1:0-19558 GCA_043736395.1 Blastocatellia bacterium
TCGCCCGCAGGATGCGGGCGTTCCCAGTGAAAGGCGTTTCCAGTGACTCCCGGTTCAGAAAAAATTTAAACTCACCTGTATTTTTCCCCTCTTACCTCACCACTCATTAATTGCCTGAAGAAAATTTTAGAGAGTGTTGGAAGTTGAGAATCCCTGTCCAATTCAACTGTCAACAATGGCACAAACTGCGTCAGTAACACTGAAACTCCAGCAAATTGTTTCAGCTTAGTTCTAAAAATGGCGCGTCAGGTCGAAGTGTGCCTGGTCACAGAAAGCGTTCCAAAACTAACGACTAAAAAGGAAACTCAAATGAAAAAGTTGATGGTTTATTCTCACGACACGTTCGGACTCGGCAACATTCGCCGGATGCTTTCGATTTGCCATCACTTACTCGAAACGATCCCTGACCTTTCAATTTTATTGGTGACAGGTTCGCCGATGATTCACAGTTTTCGGCTGCCGCCGCGCCTTGATTACATTAAATTACCGTGTCTGAGCCGCACTGAATATGAAGGCTACACCGTCAAATCGCTCGGCACGAGCATGGACGAAACGATGCAGCTTCGCGCGGATTTGCTGTTGTCTGCCGTGATGAACTTCAAGCCAGATTTATTGCTCGTCGACAAAAAACCCTACGGCGTCAAACGCGAACTGGAAGGCGTCCTGCGCTACGTGCGATTTCATCAACCCGCGACCAAGCAAGCGTTAATCTTGCGCGACATTCTGGACGCGCCGGAAGCCACGATTCAAACCTGGGAAAAGCAAAATTATTACGAAGCCATTGATTCATTTTACGACGTAGTCCTGGCACTAGGCTCACCAAAGATTTTCGATCTCGGAAATGAATATGAATTTTCTCCGGCGATGCAGGCGAAGCTGAAATATTGCGGCTACATCAAACGCGAACCCGGAACCAAAACCCGCCACGAAATCAGAAAACAACTGGCCGTACGCGATGATGAAAAGCTGGTGTTAGTGACACCCGGCGGCGGCGAAGATGGTTATGAAATTTTGCAAAATTATCTGGCAGGATTAGCGCTGCTGCCCGAAAACAACAACATTCACAGCGTCATTATTAGCGGCCCTGAAATAGCTGCGCCGCAACGAAGAATGCTCGCGGAATTCTGCCTGAGGGCGTCCGTTACAATGCTCGAATTCACAGATGATTTGATGAGCTATATGAATGCCGCTGATGTTGTGGTTTCAATGGCTGGATACAACACGATCTGCGAAATCCTGACCCTGCAAAAACGCGCGATTGTTATCCCGCGCAGCTGTCCAACACAGGAACAAACAATTCGCGCCGCACGAATGTCAACGCTCGGATTATTCAAAACAATTCACCCTGATGATCTGACGCCAAAACGTTTGATGCAGGAGTTAATAAACGAACTCAATTCCAAAGAATCTGCTCCCAAGTTTGCACTTGAAGCATTGCCGAAAATTGCTGATTGGGTCAGAGCGTTGCTGCCTGAATCAACCACCATCGAACCGGATCGTCAGAACAGACGAGACAATTTGAAATCATTTTCAATAAGCGCCTTATTACACAGTTAAGAGGTTAATAATGATTCGTGAAAAACCAACTACGCCGATGGGAGCGCCTGAAATCGCATACATCCTGAAAGGCTTCGGACGCACTTCGGAAACTTTCATCACCAACGAAATCCATTTGCTGGAATCCCTGGGACTGCGGCTAAACATTTATTCTATCAAAAAACTAACTGCGCAAAAAAATCACAGCGTCATCAATCGCATCAATGCGTCCGTGAATTATTTGCCGCAAACAACTCCGTTTGAGGACGCAAATTTTCTGTACTGGCTGCTGCGCAACTTGCCTGATTTTATGCCCAGTCAGATGATGGTTTTCTGCCTGAGACCGACCGCCTGGCTGCTGACTTTTCTTGAATGTGTAGAGATGAGTTTCAGGTTTCGCAAAGGTTTTTTTGCCCTGCCGCGCAAAGTTTTTCTCAAGGAATTTTTGCAGGCCGGGTACATCGCGGAGCAGGTTCTGAACACGAGAACAATCCGTCATTTGCACGCGCACTTTGCGCACGGATCAACAACGATTGCGATGTTTGCGAGCCGCCTGAGCGGACTCCCCTTCAGCTTCACCGCGCACGCCAAAGATATTTATTGGCAGGAATTGAATCCCGGAAATTTGCTGGCAACGAAGATGAAACGAGCAAGTTTTATCGCGACCTGCACCGAAGCGAACAAAATACATTTGCAAGGTATCTGCTCAAATGGCGCGCTCATTCATACCATCTATCATGGCTTGGACACGTCATTATTCTCCCCCCAGGCACAGGCTTCAGGTATTGAAAATAAGGGCCAAAACGGCCTGAAGTCTGTGCCAGTAATTCTTTCTGTCGGACGGATGGTTGAGAAAAAAGGCTTCACGTATTTAGTCGAAGCGTGTCGAATTTTGAAAAGTCGCGGCTATGATTTTCGCTGCCAAATCATTGGCGGAGAAGACAAAGATACGGCGCGAATTAAAGACAAAATTGCTGAATCGCAACTGACCGAAACAATCACACTTCACAGCGCCGTCACACAGGAAGAGCTAACCAAAATTTATCAGCAAAGCACTATCTTTGCGCTGTCCTGTCAGATCATCGACAACGGAGACCGCGACGGAATTCCCAATGTTTTAGTCGAAGCCATGGCAATGAAAATGCCAGTCGTAGCCACAAATATTTCAGGCATTCCAGAGCTGGTAGAGCACCGCCTGAACGGGTTGGTCGTGCCACAAAAAGACGCCGTATCCCTGGCCGAAGCCATTGCCGAGCTGCTTAATCAGGCCGGTCTGAGAAAGCGGTTGGGATTGGCAGCACGCGAAAAAGTGCGGCGTCTTTTTGATTCAACTGAAAACACAGTCACCCTGAAAACATTGTTCACAAATTGCCTCGAAGCTTCTGAAAAACACCACGCCACGGAAGGAGCCGCCAATGCATGCGCAGACCGCAATGAGCATCTTTCGCAGCCCGTTTAATAAGTGGAGCGCCAAAGAAATTCTGGAGCATTTTCAGCTCCGAAGCAGTGTGAAATATTTTTCTGTCGCCGATGAAGCTGAAACTACCAGAACAAAAATTGATCGAATTCTGACTAATGAATTTCAGTTCAATCAGGAACCCTATCAATTGCCTGCTGATTTTGATTGGCAGCGAAATCCGAGTGCTGACATCGAATGGATGATCATGTGGCACAAATTTTATTACGCTGTCGGGCTGGGTATGGCGCATCAGGAAAAGGGCGACAGCAGTTACCTTACAAAGTGGATAGAGTTGATTTCGTCCTTTATTGACAAGATTCCGCACGATTTTTTGAGCAGTGACGTGACGGGCAGAAGAATTCAAAACTGGATTTTTTCTTATTCCTATTTTGTCAGTTCAATCCCACCGGATTTTAATCTCAGGTTTTTACATTCGATTTATGAACAAGTCACGTTCCTAATCTCAAATTTAACGGAGGCGAGAAATCATCGGACGCTCGAGCTTTATTCGATTTTCCTCACCGCCGTAATTTTTCCTGAATTCAAAGGCGCAGATGAATGGCTGGAATTTTCTAAGACTGAATTACTGAAAAATATGCAAAGCGATTTGCTCAGCGACGGCGTGCAATGCGAACTTTCGACCGATTATCACCACATCGTTTTACGCAATTATTTAAACGTCAGAAAGCTCGCCGCGCTCAACAAAATTTCAATGCCCACAGAGATGGATTCGCTGATCAAAAAGGCGCTTGAATTTTCACTCTATGTGCACAAACCTGATGGGTTCATACCTTCTCTGAGCGATGGCGACACGGCTGATTTTACTGCTTTATTGGAACAGGGCTACGAGCTTTTCGGTGATGAACAAATGTTATTCGTCGCCACAAAAGGTCAGCAGGGCCAGGCTCCCGCGCATCGCTCCAAAGCATTTGATTCAAGCGGCTATTACATTTTACGCAGCGGCTGGGGCGAAACTGAACCGTATAAAGATGAACGATATTTGGTCTTTGATTGCGGCCCAATTGGCGCAGGCAATCACGGTCATCTTGATTGTTTGAATTTCGAATTGGCGGCGTACGGGCAATCGTTAATTGTTGATCCGGGGCGTTACACCTACGACGAATCTGGGGAGACAAATTGGCGTGCGCTGTTTCGCGGGACGAGTTATCACAACACAGTTTTAGTGGATGGCAGAAATCAAACACGCTACGAATTTCATAAGCGAAAATTCAAAATCAAAGGTGAAGCGCCACAACACGAACTGAAATCATTTGTCAGCAGCGAAGGATTTGATTTCCTGCACGGCATCGCACGAAGTCACGAATATCCGGTCACACACGAGCGCAAGATTTTTTTTGCAGCCGGAGAATATTGGATCATCACAGATTTATTGTTGGCGGCGGAGCCACATGAATACGACCTGCTCTTTCATCTTTCAGACAAAGTATTCAATGCAATTTCGGTTACTTCAAAACAAAATACATTACTCATTGATTCTCCAAATTTGGTGATCGCACAAGCAGAAAACAGTGCCATCCGTCCAAACATAAAAACAGGTTACGTCTCACCGACGTATGGCGTAAAAAATCAGGCGCCTGTTGTCAGCCTGAAAACAAGCGCGGCGAATGTTTGCTTCAACACGATTCTGTATCCGTATAAATCCGAATGTCCTGAAATCCGCGTTGAGAATATTCCGGTCTACGCTAATAAAAAACTGTGTTGTGTAACACAAGCTTCGGCGATGCGCATCACGTTTAATCACCATCAAAATTCTTTCACTGATGATTATTTCGTCGCGCACGAAAACAATTCATATCGCTTTGGAAGCACTGATTTTAAAGGCTCTTTCTTGTGGAGCCGAAAAGACGCACAGGGAAATCTTGTTCGTAATTTTTCGGATTAGCTTATGCAACCAGCAATAAAAAATACAATTCGGGACCACAAGTTGCCACAACTTTCTGCCGCGCTCGATACGAATTTGATGAAGTACATTTTTCAGAAAGTATTGATCGGGCTTCAGATTGAAGATTGTCAGATCATTCAGAGCCGTTACAAACCGGAGCGAAATTGCCTTATCAGTTATCGTCTAAAAATCAGGAACACGGAAACAAATGAAGCCGAAGAACAAATTCTGTGTGCGCGAATTTTCCCCGTAAGTGAAAGTCTCTCGCGCTTCGTCAAAGCGCAGAAACAATTTCTTCTCGCTCCAAAATTCGGCTCTGCTTTGACGCATATTTCCGATTTGGAAATGGTCGTCTGGGCGTTTCCGAATGACCGTAAATTGACGGGCTTACCTGACCTCACAAACCTTGATCGGCTCAGCACAGAAATCCTGCCATCCGCGTTCGGCGATGGTTACGAAATCAAATCATTGCGCAGCGAAATCGTTCATTATGTCGCTGAACATACCTGCACTATAAAAGTAAATCTTGAACTTAGCGAAGTAAAAACAGGCAAAACACAAACACAAATTCTGTACGGCAAAACGTATTACAACGACGAAGGCGCCGTGACATTTAGAGCAATGCGAGAACTGGAAAATCAAATCCACATCGCCCAACCACTCGCCTATCAGCCGGAAATAAAAACGCTTTGGCAATTTGGATTAGATGGAAGATCACTGAATGAATACTATGCTAGTGACGAACATTTGATGGCCAAAGCCGCTGCCGCAGTTGCCGCCTTACATCAAGCAAACGTGATGTGTTCGCGTACTTTCACACTTCTTGAATTATTGCTGAAATTAGAATCTAGTGCCAAGCTTTATGCGCTGAGCAATCCTTCAGGCCAGCAAAAATTGACCGCAATAATTGCGCGATTAATGGCGCAATCACAAACGCTGACAGCACGCCCGACTGCTTTGCTCCACGGTGATTTGCATCTCAAAAATTTCTTTGTGGTGGATGACGAGGTAGCGTTGATTGACCTCGACAATTTGACCTACGGCGATCCTTTACAGGATGTGGGCAGCTTTATCGCGGGACTTTGGTACAGCAGTTTGCAACCCGGCGCAGTCAATCCGCAATCCCAAATCAGTGCCTTTCTATCAGCTTATAAAAATCATATTTCCTATTCCATTTCGCAGTCAGATTTGAATTGGTACGTTGCGACGATGTTGATTGCGGAGCGGGTATCCAGATGCATCACGCGCCTGAAATCAGGTCGAAGCGCAGATGAATTAATCAAGCTCGCCGATCAAATCAGTGGAGGTCAACAATGAAAGAATTTTTAGTTTTTACGGATGCCAACAAAATGAAATCCGTTTTCGAGCAATATTTACCAGGCTTTTATCGTAACAATGCCAACATCGCTGAGCTTTCGATTCCGCACGTTTGGTACAAAACCTATCGGAAAGATGTCAGCAAATCTTTCCTCACCGCTTTGTATAAATTGAAGATCGCAAACGGTGGACAAAATTTCGAGCAGATGCTTTACGCCAAAGCTTTTTTGCAAAATCGCAGTCAAGCTGAATTCAGAGCAAACATCAATGCATACTTGACGGCTCCAAAATTCGGTTCGGCTTTTTCGCATATTCCAAAATTCGATATGGTGATTTGGAGCTTTCCGAATGATCCTGCGCTTCCCTGGCTGAGCGAGTTGATTGAACCGGAAAAAGTTAAAAAACATCTTCCGTTCAGCGCTGATCTACTGGAAAAAATAACCGACATCAACATCGAAGTTGTGAATTATCGCCCTGAATTACGATGCACGACGAAATACGAATTACACAGTGAGCAATTTTCGAAGACATTGTTCGCCAAAACTTTTGTAGAAGAAAATGGTGCAGAATTTTTTGGGCGGATGAAAATGTTGTCTGAAGAATCACACTCCGAAGGTTTTAAAATCGCGCGTCCGCTGGCCTACGACAAGGCGCTCCGAACCATCTGGCAGGAAGGATTGAACGGGCAACCAATCGTCAAAATCATCAATAAATTCAACTCTCAAGACATCATCGAAAAAATTGGTCGAGGCTTAGCCGCTCTTCATCACAGCAAAATGTATTGTGCTAACAAAATTACAATTGAAGATCATCTCTCCGAACTACGTAAAAAGACTGACAAATTAATTCGTGAATTTCCTGCATTGCAACATCAACTAGAAACGGCGTTACGCGAGTTAGAACGAGACCAGCCAGAGCAAACTTCTTTGCAAATCATCCACGGAGATTTTCATGTTGATCAGTTGATAATGAGCGACGGACGCATTGCGCTGTTTGATTTTGATGAATTTGCGATGGGCGATCCAATGCAAGACCTCGCAAATTTCATTGCTGATTTGTACGCACAAAATTTCGACGCCGCATTCATTGCATCAGTCTCTTCCAACCTGATTAAAGCGTATCAAAATCAAATGAATTGGCACGTTTCAAAGGAACGTTTGGATTGGCATTTGCGCGTTCAGTTGTTGACGCGAGCATATCGCAGTTACTGGCAACGAAAGTCGGAGGTAGAAAATTCGATTCGGTTTTATTTGGATTTATTACACCGCAAAGCGCATCTGATGGCGGCATAAAAATTGTCGAATTGAAGAAGCGAGAATCTATATGAAACACAAAAATATTTTGGTCACAGGCGGCGCAGGCTTTATTGGCAGCCATCTCGTAGATCGGTTGCTCTCGGAGAACGTCAACCAGGTAACTGTCATTGACAATTTCGACGAATTTTATAGCCCGTTAATTAAGCGCAAAAATATTGCCGGGCATCTCCGCCATTCGGCTTATAAATTAATCGAGGCGGACATCTGCAATTACGAATCGTTGGAACAAATTTGTAAACGCGAACCTTTTGACGCCATCGTTCATCTGGCCGCACGCGCTGGTGTCCGACCTTCGCTGGATAAGCCACGCACGTACGAAAAGACCAATATTAAAGGCACGTTGAATATGTTGGAGCTGGCGCGCAACTTCAACATTAAGCAATTTGTTTTTGGTTCTTCAAGCTCTGTCTACGGCCCGGATGCCGTGGCGCCTTTCCGTGAAGATGCGGCGCTTTTTCCGATTTCTCCTTACGCGACAACCAAAGCGGCAGGCGAATTGATGGCTTACAATTACAGTTATCTTTACGGCATTCGCGCGATTTGCCTGCGATTTTTCACAGTGTACGGTGCGCGTCAACGTCCTGATTTAGCCATTCATAAATTCGCAAAGTTGATGAGTGAAGGTCGCGCCATTCCTGTTTTTGGCGATGGTTCGAGCGAACGTGATTTCACTTATATTGACGATATTATCAATGGAATTATGGCGGCGCTTGATTACGAAGCTTCGCCGTTTGAGATTATTAACCTCGGCGAATCACAAACCATCACGCTGGCTCAGCTAATTTCACTTTTACAGGAAGCGTTCGATAAACCTGTCTTTATTGATCGTCGCCCCGCACAACCTGGCGATATGCCACGCACGCACGCCGACATCAGCAAAGCGCGTCGGTTGTTAAATTATCAACCGACAACCCCAATTGAAGCTGGCATCAGAAAATTTGCCGAATGGTTCAAGCAGGAAGTCGAATTACAAAAGCGGATGGTCGCGTAAAAGTATGAAGATGAAACAACGAATTTTATTTTACTGTCAGCACGTTTTAGGAATGGGACATTTCATTCGCAGTACTGAAATTGTGCGCGGGCTGAACGACTTCGAAGTCACTTTTTTAAATGGCGGAGAAATCGTCACGGGCTTTGAGTTGCCTGACTCTATTCACGTCATCAACCTTCCGCCGATCAAATGCGATGCCGAATTTAAAGACATTCACGCCGCGAATGGAACGCAATCGCTTGACGACATCAAAGCCATTCGTGCGGCAAACATTCTGGATGAATACGAACGCACCAAGCCGGATATTTTAGTGATCGAACTATTCCCGTTCGGGCGCAGAAAATTTGCGTTTGAATTGATCCCTTTGCTTGAGCGAATCAAAGCTACCAAAAGCAAAACAAAAATTGTTTGCAGCCTGCGCGATATTCTGGTCAGCAAACGCGATCAAACTCGCTTTGACGATCAGGTGATTGAGGTCGTCAATAAATATTTTGATTTGTTATTGATTCACTCAGACCCCACTTTTCAAAGGCTGGAAGAGACTTTTCCTCGCGCGAGTGAATTGAAATGCACGGTTGAATATACGGGGTTTGTGGCGCAGGAATCATCCCGACTGCCAAAGAAGAGGACAGGCGAGACGCCTATCCTACCTTTAGGGATTGTCGTCAGTATTGGCGGCGGCAGAGTCGGTTCTGAGCTATTGGATTGTGCGATTGAGGCCAGCAAAATATTGTCCCGAGAGCTTTCGCATCAAATGCAAATTTTCACGGGGCCTTATCTTTCCGACGCAGAATTTGACCAGCTTCAGGAAAAAATTACTGACAATATTTCGATTGAACGCTACACCACCGAATTCGCTGAGCGTCTGCATCAAGCCGATCTTTCGATTAGCATGGCGGGTTACAACACGTGCATGAATTTGCTGACAACGGGCGTACCCGCGATCGTTTATCCTTTCACAGGCAACAACAACGAAGAGCAAACCATTCGGGCTGAAAAATTAGCGCAGCTCGGCATTGTTGATGTGATCTATGCGAATCAGCTTCAACCTAAAATTTTAGCGGCTAAAATTATTCGTAATATCAGTGCAAAAAATCTTCGTACGCCTTCCAGCCTGAATATAAGTGGCGTCGAAAAGACCGCTTCTTTATTGGCTGAACTCGCGCATCCCAAAAAAGTAATGGAGGTGGCTGTATGAATTTTGAAGAACTTCGACAGACCTTAGATCAGCTGCGCACCACGCAACGAACCGTTAACATTTTCTTTCGTGATGATGATGTAGACGTAGACGAAGAAACGCTGTGGCGTTTGCTGAAACCATTTTTGTTTCGCGGCGTACCAATCAATTTAGAAATAATTCCCGGCACATTAACGAATTCAACAGCAAAATTATTACGCGAGCACCAACGTTCCTATCCAAAATTGATCGAATTAAACCAGCACGGCTGGATGCACACGAACCACGAAATCGAAGGGCGCAAATGTGAATTCGGAGTGAGCCGCAACTTCACACAACAGTTCAATGATATTGCTAACGGCAAACAGAAACTGGATGAATGCTTTGGCGATCAATGGCATCCGGTGTTCACTCCGCCGTGGAATCGCTATACGAAAGACACGTTGCACGCCCTTGATGAACTTGGCTTCAAGGTGTTCTCTAAAGATCATAGCAATCAACAAATTTCCGATTATGGTTTTACCGAAATTTCTACGACGCTTGATGTTTATCGCTGGAAGCCGCAGGCAGCAATGAAGCCGCCTTCAACGATTGTGAACGAATTGCGACTGCAAATTTTCGAACTCGAGACGGTTGGAATTTTATTGCATCACAAGGTTATGGATGCAGCGGCGTTCAGCTTTTTAGACGCGCTGCTCGATGAGCTTCATCGCCACCCCGTCGTGCGATTTCATACTTTTCGGAGTTTGAGCAGCAGCCATTACGTCAGCGCAATAAGTTAATCTGGAGCTAACATAAGAGAGAAAACGGAACAAACGGAAATAACGGAAAACACTGACCAAATGAGCACCAAGCCATTCTTTTTCCGTTTGTTTCGTTACTTCCGTTTGTACCGTTTTCTGTTCTGCTCGCTTTAATTCTAAAGCTATTTCTCAGTAACCTGCCACTAATGTAGCAGGTACCGAAACGCTTTTTCTAACTCAAAAAATCTTCCTCCTCAATTGTATTTTTTCACTCCCCCATCCCCACTCATAAAGTATCAAGATATAAACGGCGATTGCCTCTCCTGAGAGTAAGAAATGCGTAAAAAACAAAACACAAAATTCCGCGAAATCGTCAGCTACCACTTATGGGAAGTGAAATGGAGCATCCTCTTTGCCGCACTGTGTATGCTCGGATTTACCCTGACAGAATTATTATCGCCCTGGCCGCTTAAAATTATTTTTGATCATATTTTATTAGAGAAGCCACTCGAAAGTTCTCCGTGGGCGGGCGCGATTTTACGCGATAATAAACTTTACTCTGTCATCGCGGTGTCCCTGGGAATTCTGCTGATTGCCAGCTTTCGCGCCAGTTTTTCTTATTTTCAATTGTTCGTCACTTCGCGCCTCGGTTATCAATTGGTTTACCAACTCCGACGTGAACTTTTCTCGCATCTGCAAAGGCTTTCGCTCAGCTTTCATCACCGTTCGCGGTCAGGCGAATTACTAACGAAAATCACGAGTGACACGACGACGCTGAAAGATATTTTTGCGGAATCGGCGTTAAATTTTTCGACGCATTTGCTGACGCTGCTGGGAATGTTCAGCATTATGTTTTATCTGAACTGGAAGCTCGGCTTGATCGTGCTCGCATCGTTTCCGGTTTTGCTTTACTCCCTGTTTTTTATTTATCGCCGCGTCAAAGTTTCGGCCCGCAAGCAACGCGAACGAGAAGGTCGCATCGCTTCACGCATCAGCGAAGTGCTGCGTTCTGTTTCGATTGTGCAGGCCTTCGCGCGTGAAAATTATGAGCAGGAACGCTTTGAAAGTGAAAGCCGCGAGACGCTGACAGAAAGCATCAAGACTGCGCGGATGGAGGCTGCGGCTTCGCGCGCGGTTGAAATCATCAGCGCCTTCAGCGTTTGCGCCGTCGTCTTGTTTGGTGCGTTACAGGTGATTGATGGATTCATGACGCCGGGTGACGTGCTGATTTTTACGGCGTATTTGACGAGCATGTATAAACCACTCCGCCAATTGGCGCGGCTTTCCAGCCAGTTTTCAAAAGCGATGGTCAGCGCCGAACGCATCAGCGAAATTCTGGAAACTGAAATCGAAACGCCGGATTTACCGGTGGCAATTGCGGCTTCAAGATTGCGCGGCGAAATCGAGTTCAATCGCGTCTCGTTTAATTACGGGAATAACCAACAGGTTTTAGATGACGTTTCATTTACGATTCAACCGGGTCAACGCGTAGCCCTGGTCGGAGCTTCCGGCGTCGGCAAATCAACGATTGCCAGTTTGATTTTGCGGTTTTACGATCCACAGGAAGGCTCGATTTCTATAGATGGGGTTCACCTCAAAATGTACCGGCGCGAATCGCTCCGCCGCGAAATTGGCGTGGTGATGCAAGACACTGTTTTGTTCGGCGTTTCGATTCGGGAAAACATTGCGTACGGCAAACCAAATGCGACGATAGCGGAAATTGAAGCAGCTGCCAAAACGGCGTACGCGCACGATTTTATTGTGGCGTTACCGGATGGCTACGACACTGTGATTGCTGAACGCGGCAGCACGCTTTCCGGCGGGCAGCGGCAACGAATTTGCCTCGCGCGCGCCTTCATCAAAAAGCCTTCGATCTTGATATTAGATGAGCCGACGTCAGCAATTGACGTGGAATCCGCGAAATTAATTCAGCAGGCCATTGAGCGCGAGCAACACGGTAAAACCACTATCGTTATTGCCCATCATTTCTCCTTCATTGAAAAATTCGATTTAATTTTGGTGCTGAAAAACGGTGCCATTGTGGAGCGCGGAACCCACCAACAACTGCTTGATCGTCACGGCTATTACTATGATTTATATCAGTTGCAAGGAACAACTGAGAAGCCACTTCAGCTGCCGAAAAGGCCGGAAATTGCGTGGGAGAAAATGGGACTTTATCCGCTTTCTGCGCGGGTCTGATCATTTTTAGAGATACAACGTTTGAGGTACAACTATGAAGAACTTACTACCAGTTTTCGCATTAATAATTTCGTGCTCAACGAGCTTCGCGCAATACCGCAACGTGATGGAAGCATCAGGGCGACGAGTGATTTTGCAGGATGGCAAACAAACCACTGAAACCGGAGTGGTTATCAGCGGCGTTGTCGAAGATCAATCCGGGGCGGCGATTTCTGACGCCAAGCTCACGCTGACCAATAAAATCAGGGTAGATGTCACCAAAACCAAGGCCGATGCCGCAGGCGCTTTCAACTTTCAAAATATCCTGCCGGGAAAATACACTTTGTACGCTGAGGCTAAGAATTTCGCCGCCGCTGACATATCTGTCACGGTCGTAAATGCGCCGCTCACAACTCTCAAGCTCAAGCTGAATATCGCGGCGCAGGAAGACGAAGTCACAATTTCCAGCAGTGGCAAATCCGAGGAAGAATCTGCGTCCGTGGATCGTAATGCTGACCGTTTGAACTTCGACGAAAACCTGATCAAAAATCTGCCTTCACAAAATATCGTAGGAACGATGGCAAGTTTTCTTTCCCCTTCGGCGCAAGGCGCAGAAGGGGTTTCCGTCGTCGTAGATGGCGTTGAATCAAGCGCGGCGGATTTACCGGCGGGAGCGCTACGACGTGCGCGGATTAATCGCAATCCTTACTCCGCAGAATTTCGCCGACAAGGAAAAGCGCGCATTGAAATTGCGACGCAGGAAACTTCGCTCAAACGCTATCACGGGAGTGTTGGATTGTTCACGCGGAACTCGGTTTTTGATGCGCGAAATCCGTTTGCTTTGACGAGACCTGAACTGGATCGAAAATTATTCGAAGGGAATTTCAGCGGACCAATCCTGAAAAAACGCGTTGGTTTTTTTGTGAGCGGAGAACGTCTGCTCAATGATGAAACCGCAGTCGTGAATGCGCGTTTATTGAGCGGGCCGTTCGTTGCAAATATTTTTACGCCGCAACGCCGGACAAATTTTCTGGGACGGATTGACGTCCGCGCCGGTGAAAAACATTCGATCACCGGAATGTATAATTTCAGAGACGAATTCGAACGCAATCGTGGCGTCGGTGGATTGAAATTAGCCGCTCAGGGATACAGCTCATCCGAACGATTACATCGTCTGCAATTTTCTGATCGGATGATTTTATCGCCACGACTCTTGAACGATGTGCGCATCGTCGTTGATCGCAGCGTTACCAGATTGGGAAGTTTTCCAACCGCTTCGGCGATAGTTGTGATTGGCGCTTTCACCGATGGCGCAGCGCAGAAATTTCAATACCAACGCGAAACGACTCTCAGAATTCAGGACATTGCCACGTACGCTACGGGGAAGCATTCTTTGAAATTTGGAGCAGAATTTCGCCCGCGCAGAATTAAAATTATCGATGCTTCCAATTTTGGCGGCACGTACGAATTTTCTAATCTCAATCAATTTGCATCAGCTGCGCCCTTTGTTTATCGGGTGAATCAAGGCTCTCCAGAACTCGCGTTTTCGCAGAATGAAGTGTATCTGTTCATGCAGGATGACATTAAAATACGTCCGAATTTTTCGTTCACGCCGGGCGTGCGCTATAGCTGGCAATCGAACTTGCGGGATCGAAATAATTTTGCGCCACGCTTCGGATTCGCTTGGGCGCCGCTTAGCGGCAAGACAGTCATTCGCGGCGGCGCGGGAATTTTTTATGAACGTTTACCTGAAAGTGTCATTTCAAAAGCGCTGCTCTATGACGGCAGCAGAATTCGGGAAATGGTCATTCAGCAACCGTCCTTCCCAAGCTCCACTGTGGCCGGACAACTCCTGCAACGCCCGCCCAGCGTCGTCCGTGTCGCGCCTGACGCGCGGGCGCCATACATCACGCAAGCCAGCGTCAGCGTTGAGCGCGAAGTGTGGAAACGGTCTTTACTGACGGTTGAATTTCAAACCACACGCGGGAACAAATTACTGCGCTCACGAAATATAAATGCTCCGTTGCCGGGTTCAAATCTGCGGCTGGATCCTAATCTTTTTAATATCAATCAAGTCGAATCCTCTGCCCGGATGCGCGGCAATGCGCTGAGCGTGGCGTGGCGCGGACGCTTAGGAAAACGGATCAGCGGAATGGCGCAATATAGTTATTCGAGGACGTCTGACAATACGAATGGAATCTTTGGATTGCCTGCGAATAACTACGATTTACGATCTGAGTGGGGTCGCTCAGAATTTGATCAGCGGCATCGCGTGAGTGTGGTGGGGACACTTGATCTGCCGTGGGGCATACGACTTGGCACGTTCACGACGCTTGCTTCCGGAATGCCCTATGACATCACAACCGGCTTCGATAACAACGGCGATAGTGTTGCCAATGATCGCCCGTCAGGTGTAAGGCGCAATGCTGGAAACGGGCCGAATTTAGCGCGGGTGGATTTACGTTTTACAAAAGCACTGAAAGCCCCGCGTCTGCTGGATCGCAAACGTGATCATCAATCACAAAATCTGGAAATCAACATAGATTTCTTCAATCTTTTAAACCGAACTAATTTTAATAATTTCATCGGCGCACAAAGCTCGCCATTTTTCGGAAAAGCAAATTCCGCTCAGGCTGCGAGAGCGATTCAGCTTTCGGCGCGTTATAGATTTTAACCTCTTCGATTGTTTTTTGGCAGGATCGGAGGAGCAGTTCAAACTATGAGTGTGGCCCCGGCGGACGCGATGACAGGCGATGCAGAAGGTTTTTAAAGCGGCTCTTACTTTGGTGAGGCTTCGCTGATTCAATCAATGGAATCGCCGGAAGCGGATCAGGTCTGGCACGACGACCGCTCATCTCATTGATATGAATGCGGTAATGAATCGGAATGAATTCTTCCATCGTGTGATGATGACAAGTTCTCACATAGGCTGGTTCCCACCACATCGCCTGATGTTGGAGTAGATTATGCGCCAGCTCACGCACAAACTTCCATTCAGCAGTATCAAGCAATTCCTCATATTGACCTTGCACAATCACACTGATCCAATCATTGCGATTAAGTATTTCGTCTACTTCAACACAAACCCGTGGGTTGGCGCGCATCCAATTAATCTTCTGACCAAGCATCGCAAAACTATAGAGATGGCGTTCGTGGTAGGCGTAATAGATCGGCATAATATAGGGCTGATCGTCCTTTGCACATGCCAATCTACCAAGCTTTTGATTCGCCAGCACTTCAACACATTCTGTCTTTGTCAGTTCAAGAATTTGCATCTCACGCACCTTCTTTCCATTGCGTTTCGTAGCTGGCCACTGTCCGGCAGCATTCACAGGGTGTTGCGGCAATTATCCGTGCCATCGTTTTTTCCAGCAAATCAAAGTCAACCGGTTTTGTCAGGTAGGCAAGCGCCCCGGCTTTCAGCCCCCGCAACTTATCCTCCTCACGTGCATAACCGGAAATAAAAATAACCGGAGCGTGTTTGTGAAGATTACAGATACGCTTGCACAAACTAATTCCTGATTCATCCGGCAGGTTGCTATCAAGCAAACACAAATCGAAGTGCTCGTCTTTGGCTAAGCTGAAACCAGCTGCGGCGGTCTGTACCACTACTACTTCGTAGTGCCACATTTTCAACAGACATTTCATCATCTGACAGATATTCTCATCGTCTTCGACACAGAGGATACGGTTAAGGCGGAATTCCATATCAATCTCTGGAAAAAAATTGAAAGTCCGGTTTCATCAGCCTTATTAACGGCTCCTTCTCTACCGTCGTGAAATGACTTTCAGTATGTGGCATCTGTCTCATAATTCTTGACCGTATGATGTCGCCATTTCAGCGACGGATGTTGTGCCAAACGATAATCTCATCCAGCAGCCGCCGGAGCAGACACCACTAAACAAATAGGTAGGATTCTGGTTGGCTCTTGAAGTTGCCGTAACCTGAAAGTGCTGCTACCTGAGTCGAATCGGTACGTTTATAATGCCAAAGGCGTTCAGCAACCAAAGGCAAAGCAGCAGTACCACAACCACATTCAAGACGGTTTTGATAGGCTGGGCCATCGGTATGTAGGTATTGATAAGGTAAAGCACCAAGCCCATTACGACCAAAACGACGATAATTGAAATGATAGACATTTGTTCCCTCCTTTTTTGTACACGGTAATTTCCGCGCTATCGTTTGCTGGAAATAGCTTTGCCCACCTGCTCGACCGCCTCGCCGATTTTCCGACGCGCTTTGCTAGCTTTCTCTTGAAGCTTACCTGTCAGCTGATCAGCTTCGCCTTCAGCTTCAAGCTTGGGGTTGTCGGTGACCTCTCCTAGCTTCTCTTTAATTTCCCCTTTGACCTGTTTGGCTTTGCCTTTAACTTCGTCTTTATTCCACATAACAAATTCTCCTTAACATAAATATTCTCGAGATTGGTTGTTGTTCGGCGAGAGAATTTGATCGGGAGCAATTCTCCCTTCCTCAGCCGACGTCCCTTCACTTCGCTATTCCGTCGTTTTGCCGTCAAAGTGTTCGTTGTCAGCCTCTGCGTCGTCGCGGGTACGGTGAATGACACCATCCCGATGATTCGGCGGCGCGTAGATCGTATAGAGCTTCATTGGCACAATACCGGTATTGATGATGTTGTGCTTTGCGCCAGCCGGAACGACTACCGCAAAGCCAACGCGAATCGCCGTTCGCACGCCATCAAGAACCGCTTCCCCCGTCCCCTCTTCCACACGAAAGAACTGATCGAGATGATGGACTTCCACTCCGATCTCTTCCTGGGGCTTTAACGTCATGAGAACGAGCTGGCAGTGCTTCGCCGTATAAATCACGCGACGAAAATCCTCATTCTTTACGGCGAGACTTTCAATATCCTGAACAAAACCTTTCATATAATTACCTGCGCGCTTTACGCGATGAGTATTGAGTAAGAGTTCGGGGAAACACTTGCACCACGGTGGGCGCTTTGACTTTATTTTCTTTCAGGACTTCTTTTGCTGTGACACCTTTGCCGTAGACACCCTCCATGTGCTCTGTTTCCTGGGAGATCACGGTGCCCTTGAGTTCAAGTCCGGCGAACAGTCCCTTGCTGCGCGAATAGGACAGTACTTGCGCTGACATCAAGGCGTCGGTTTCCGCACCCGCTTGCCGTCCCACCGGCCCGGCTGCCACTGAAGCATCGCCGCCCAGCGTAAATTTGCTCGAGAGCAAACTGTCCATTCCCTTTTCGTTCATAAACAGAAAGATAAAGTCAGTCGCCTGCGCGCCGATTTGTAATCCAAAGCTACCGCCCCCTAAATTGAAAAAGGCGGGGGCGCTCCAACTGCTCGTCGTGCGGCAACTGGCCACGCCGCGTCCACCACGCCCTCCGACAATGAAGCCCGCCTTGATCACTTGCGGAAAGACCGCAACACACTCCGCTTTGTCCAACACATCTCTCGGAATGGCCTTATCTGGTGCATCCATGATTTCCTTCAAGACTTTCGCAGCCTTGCTGGCTTGTGACGCTGAGTCTTTGGTATTTTTGCCTTGCGACTGCCCGGTTTCGCTGACGACTAGTAACAAGCTAAAAATTAAAATCAAATGAAATAATATTTGTTTTTGCATAACTCTTCCCTCAAAAATATGCCTTTGCTGACCCAACGCTGATGCATATAAATAAATCTATTTTCCCTAGCCACTTTGATGTTGTTGATCAGTTCACCTAAAAATCTCTTCCGATAAATTGGTAGAAAACTTTTCAGGCTACTGAAACATTGCAATCTCATCTCAAAAAACTGGAAATATTAATATTGAATTTACTCAATATTAATATTTCTCAGCAACTATTATGCCAGTAATCACATTAGGGATTACGATGAAATACTCCTCTAAAACCGGAAAGAATTCCCACTTGAATGGGCCAAATCCCGCAATGAAAGCTAACAGGTGCGGACAGCGGTATTTTATTTCTCTCTATGACCTCACAAACCATTCAACAGGTCGGCGTAACGAAACTGGTGACGGATAATTTTTCAGATAACCCGTGCGCAGAATAAATTGAATATTTTCAGTGATTCCGATTGATTGATTCAGTGCTTGCCTGGTTGATGACTCTTCTAAAATTTGAGTCATCGGATGAATGGCGATATTTTTTTCTCGAATTTTTAAACAGAGTCGCTGCATTCGTCTGCCGGTTTCAAGCAGTGTTGTCACCGATTCGTCTTTGCTGGTAATCAGAATCCAACCTGCTGATTTCGAAACTTGCTCTTTCACTTTATCCAGACCTTTTTCTCGAAAATCTGGTTTCATCACATTTTCTTTGTCATAAAAATTTCGCACCAGCCAGCCCGCAAATCCTTCGATTTCCATACTTGCCGTCGTCAAGCCATCGCGATATTTTTCGGCCTCGCGGTTCGAAAACCTGATCCAGTTGGCTAATTCCTGTTGGGCCGGATCGCGGTAAGATTGCAGGCGATTAGCTTCGATGGTTTGCTCGTTCAAGAACTGACTTTCTTTGCCGGGAGCGGGTAGATATTTAATAAAATCAGCGTCCGAACTGCTGATGTATTCAAAGTCTTCTTTTTTCAAAACATCACTCAGATAACCGGAACGAACAGTTCGGCGGTCTTTAATTTTTGCAATATTAAAGCCGTTTTTCGACGCTTTTTTAATTAGTTTTACTTCCAGAGTTCGCTCGTCCTGGTTCGTTTTGGCTAATAAATTCCAGTCGCAGACGTACCCGAAAGAACCTGCTGCATATTCAAGATTTTGAACAAAAGCACCGATGGATAAAATAGTTTCTCTCTGCGTTGGATCAACGGCTGGCAGCCATTTACTTTTATCGTTGCCGATAATCCAATGATAGGGTTTGAGGTATTGCACAAACCAGGGTTGCGTATTGTGACCGCTCGGAGCAAGTGAAGACAGAGCCAGAATTTCTTTTTCATCCGGTTTTAATAAT
>JAYTCQ010000206.1:0-6159 GCA_043736395.1 Blastocatellia bacterium
GCAAAGTCGAATTGCTGAATCTGTGCGGCTGTATGGATAAAAAAGCGACGAATTATAAAGCTTATTTTTTGAAGGCGGATAATACGAAATGTAAGTACAAGGGGAAGAAATAGGAAGTGAATTAATCTCAGAAAGTAAATGAAGTTATTTGATTTTTTCAAATCAGGAAAACCCATTTCATCATCCGAAAAAATTCTTGGGCGCTGGAAAATATTCAAATCAGAGGGCGAAGTATCGTATGAGAAAAGTTCTGTAATGGAATTTTTGAAGGATGGGAAATTAATTTACTCGTTCCAGCAAGAGAACAAAACCGTGATCATGAATCTGGTTTACAAACTAGATGGCAACGTAATCATTTCAGATCAACCGTCATCTCCTCGTGAAGAACGAACAGAGTTTTGCTTTGAAACAGATGATATTTTATTTCTGAGGTTTAATGATAACCAGTCTTGGTTCAGGCGTGAGTAGCTAGTAAAGGCAGAACTGATTTCAATTATAAATTAGCAATATTCGGCGAATTTACACTCTTCGCCGCCAACGGCGACCAACAATATAGCCTATGGTGAAGGCGCTTCGCCGAAACCATAGGTCGTACATCACAATTCAATCCGTCGCTGAAGGCGACCAACATTGCGGAGTTCGTCGCCTTCAGCGACGGGATTGCTTTTATTGCTCTCCCAGCGATTCTCGCTGGGCTATAATGTTAGTCGCCGTTGGCGACAGGAGCAAAACACTAAATCTGTTCCGTCACCCCATCCTGAAATTCTTGTACTTTACCTGTCGCACCAAACGCTTTCAGCAACAAACAAGTAAACGCCAACCCGGTACAACACGCCATCACTCCGACCATTGGAATCGCCGTACCGTTATGAAAATGGCTGACTAAAGCCGAAGCTGCCGCGCCGAAAAACATCTGGAAAAATCCGATCATGGCTGATGCCGCTCCGGCATTTCGATCAAAGGGTGAGAGCGCCATCGCCGTCGTGTTCGGATGCAAAATTCCCTGACAGGACATGTATAAAAATACCAGAAACACCGTGCCAAAAATTCCGGTAAAGCCGAGTGCTGTTCCGATCAATAAAATCAAAGCACAGGTCGCCTGGAAGCCAGCAACTGCGTACGTAATTTGTGAGCTATTAAATCGTCTCAGCAACAGGCGGCTGATCTGACTGCTGAAAATAAATCCAAAGGCAGTCGCGCCAAAAATCCATCCATAATGCGCTTCACTGATTCCGAAAAACTTAATGTAGACAAACGGCGAACCGCTGATATACGCGAACATCCCAGCGCTCGTGAATCCGCTGCATAAGGCGAATGCGAGGAACTGGGTATTCTTCAAAACACCAAAATATTCCATCACCGCTTTATCTGGTCGCAGCGAAATTGAATGATCGACTTCTTTGCTTTCTTTGAGAAAAAAGATAATTGACGCGCCTAAAAGAATTCCAAAAACTACCAGCGCAAAAAAAATGGATCGCCACCCCAGCCAGACTAAAAGCATTCCGCCGACGGTGGGAGCTACGATAGGCGCGACTCCCATCACCAGCATCAAACTGGAAAGCGCTCCGGCAATTTCTGTGACGGGATAAACATCGCGGATAATCGCGCGGACTGCCACCATCGAAGCGCATCCGCCCAGCGCTTGTAATAATCGCAGCGCAATTAGCCACTTCACATCAAAAGCAAACGCACAACCAAGACTCGCGAACGTGTATAAAGTTACGCCAAACAGCAATGGTTTTTTTCTTCCCATTCGATCCAGAATTGGGCCGTAAAAAAGTTGTCCGAAACTGATCCCAATAAAAAAACTGGTGAGCGATAATGTGACGTGGGAAATATCCGTCTGCAAATCCTCAGCAATAGCGGGAAAAGCAGGCAAATACATATCAATGCTGAAGGGAGCAATTGCTGCCATCGCTCCCAAAATTAAGATTACCGGATTGAATTTCTTGTTGTTCATTTCTATCTACACCGTAAAACCAAAACATGAAAGTTACCACAGAATGTCTGAAATCTTTTTCCATTTCCTGTTATGCTTGCATTAATTTTGCAAGTTCCGAGATTTGCCCCGTTCAGTATTCGAGAGGCGATTCCCCTTCGACGCTTCCAATTTGACATTGAAAATAAAGTAACCAGATGGAGAAAATTTCTATGAAGAAATCGCTGACACAATTGATTACATTTGCATTAATTTTGAGCTTAACCCCCAAATTGAGCCTCGCAGGAGACATCATGACTGAGACCAATAAACCCGAGCCGGTAACACAGCCGTCCAATAATACCAGCACGCTGGATGATCAAAAGAATGTCGCAATCACGATTTACAACTCTAATATTGCCCTCGTGAAAGATACACGTACGTTGAAATTGCCGCGCGGAACTTCGCAGCTACGATTTATGGATGTTGCGCAACAAATCAACGCCGCGACTGTTCATATTAAATCGCTGACAGCTCCAAACGCGCTTGCGGTTGTCGAGCAAAGTTATGAATACGATTTGCTGAATCCGGCGAAGTTGTTGGACAAATACGTTGGCAAAGAAATCACGCTGGTGCTGAAAAAACTTGAAAATAATTCAGAAAAACTGGAACCAACCCGTGCCACGCTGCTTTCAAATAACGGCGGACAAGTCTGGCAAATCGGCGGACAAATCGTCATTAATCCAACGAACATTGCCGAAATTCGTTTTGATACTTTGCCACAGGATTTAATTGCTAAACCCACTCTGGTGTGGACACTGAACAACACCGGCGCAGATTCGCATACGGTCGAAGCTTCGTACTTAACAAATGGCATCGGATGGCGTTCCGATTACGTCGTCGTCGTCAATCAGGACGATACGAAAGCTGATTTGAACGGATGGGTAACGATCAATAATAACAGCGGTACGACTTACAAAAATGCAGATTTGAAGTTAGTGGCTGGTGATGTGAATCGCGTGCGAGAAGAAGCACAAGAATTTGCGATGAGGACTCGAGTAATGGATGCCGCTAAATCTGCCGCCGCTCCTCAATTTCAGGAAAAAGCATTTTTTGAATACCACCTTTATTCGTTACAGCGTCCAACGACCGTCAAAAATAATGAGACGAAGCAAATCAGTTTGCTCTCGGCGGCGAACTTCGCTGTGAAAAAAGAACTCGTTCTCAATGGGCAACAATATTACTATCAGGGTTACAACAATCCTGGTGAGCCAATCAAAGAAAAAGTTGGCGTGTACGTTGAATTTAAGAATGCCAAAGAAAATGGTTTGGGCCAGCCATTGCCTGCCGGAATCGTGCGCGTTTATAAAGCCGACGACACTGGAGCGCATCAGTTCATTGGCGAAAATAATATTGACCATACGCCCAAAGATGAGCGCGTCAAAATTAAACTTGGTGACGCCTTCGATGTCGTGGCCGAGCGCAAGCAAACTGATTACAAAGCAATTTCGCGGCGAGTGTTTGAGTACGCTTATGAAATCCGAATCCGCAACCACAAAGAACAAGCCGTCAGCGTCGTAGTCAACGAACCAATCGGCGGCGAATGGGAAATGGTCAGTTCATCGTTTCCAGCGGAAAAGACAGCAGCCTTTGCCGCAAGATTTAATGTTCCGGTCGCCAAAGATGGAGAAGCAGTTTTGAGCTATCGCGTCAGAGTGAAATTTTAATTAGGATTTTTTGACAGGATGAATAAGATTTCAGGATTTAAAAGCCGCAAGGTGCAAGAATCCTGAAAATCTTGTTCATTCTGTCGAATATTTTCCGGATTTTTGTAAAAAAGAATGGCTAAAAATAGAGCGGGCGAGCCCGTTAGGTCTCGCCCATTTTAGCAGCGTCCTCAGCCATTGGGGTATTTTAACCGCTGCTTGTTGCCACCATTATACCAAACTTAAGTAAATTGCCAATACGTTTTACAAAAATAATTCATTAAAAAATAAGAAACTTTTTTAATATCATAGTTTAGCATAGGTGTTATACAGATTCGTCTCCTAAACTGAGTAATTGATTTTCATCAATTACTTTAACTCCTAACTCAACTGCTTTGTCTAATTTTGATCCTGCTTCATCTCCAGCAACGACAAAATCTGTTTTTTTACTAACGCTCGAATTTACTCTCCCACCCCGCGCTTCAATGAAAGCCTTTGCAGTATCGCGCTTCAGCGTTGGCAACGTTCCGGTTAACACAAATTGTTTACCTTCAAATACACGTTTTATTAACGCTTCTTCTTCAGATTGTATAACCTCCATTAATACACCCGACGCCTTCAATCGTTGCAGGAGCAGCTGGTTTTTTTCATTTTCAAACCATTCCCGAATCGCCAGTGCCATTACCCCACCAACTTCAAAAACGTTTGACAATTCTTCAACAGAGGCCATTTTTAGTCGCTCGATGGATCCAAAATGTTTTGCCAGGAGTTGCGCTGTTCGATCTCCAACGTGGCGAATGTCTAACCCATGCAACAATCTGGCAAGTCCGGCTTGCTTGCTGGACTCGATTTGCGCTAACAAATTGTCGACAGATTTAGCTCCCATTTTTTCGAGTGCGATCAATTCATCGCGCCGTTCTGCCAAATGATATAAATCCGCGACATCGGAAATTAGCGGAGGCAATTCCATTAAATCGCCATTCTCAGAGGATGATTTTCGAACTGAAGTGAGTTGCTGCACTAATGATTCGCCCAGTCCCTCAATGCGCATCGCCCGACGTGCGGCAAAATATAAAATTCTCTCACGGACTTTCGCCGGACAAATATCATTCGGGCAGCGAGTCACAGCTTCACTTTCAGGTCGTTGCAGCGGAGTCTGGCATTCAGGGCAATTTACCGGGAAGATAATTTCCCTTTCTTCTCCGGTTCGACGTTCCGTGATGACTTTAATAACTTGCGGAATGATCTCTCCACTTTTTTCAATGAAAACATAATCGCCTAGTTTCACATCCAACCGTTTTATTTCATCGGCATTGTGGAGACTGGCGCGCACGACGGTCGTCCCTGCCAGCTGTACCGGTTCGAACACGGCGACCGGAGTAATCGCGCCTGTCCGACCCACTTGATAAATAACATCTATTAATTTTGTAGAAACCTGGCGCGCCGGAAATTTATAAGCAATTGCCCAGCGCGGAGATTTTGAGCCGGAACCAATTTCTTCGCGGATGGCTGTTTGATTAACTTTAATCACAATGCCATCCGTTTCATAATTTAAATTATCGCGCTTCGTTTCCCACTCGTTACAAAATTCGATGAGTTCTTCAATGTTTCGGCAAACGCAGCGATTTGGATTAACCTTGAATCCAGCGCTTTCCATCCATTGCAAAGATTCCTCGTGCGTCGAAAATGCTTCTTCGCCGGAGAAAAATAACTGGTAGCAAAAAATATCCAGCTTGCGTTCAGCCACAATGGATGAATCCAATTGCCGCATCGTCCCTGAAGCCGCATTGCGCGGATTGGCGTACGTTGGCAGCCCTTGTTCAGAGCGTTCACGATTCATTTGTGCAAAGGATTCGTGCGGCAAATAAACTTCGCCTCGCACTTCAATTTCTTTCGGTAAAATCACTTTCGGTTTTTCATCGAACAATGAAACCTGAGATTTTTTTGGGCTTGCCTCTTTTATTTTCAATGGAATTGAGCGAATGGTGCGGACGTTATTCGTAACGGATTCGCCGCGCACTCCGTCTCCGCGCGTGACGCCCTGTTTGAGAAAACCGTTTTCGTAAATCAGCGAAATACTCAAACCGTCAATTTTTAACTCTGCAACAAAATCATAAGGGCGCCCACCCGCCAGTTTTTCACAACGTTTTGCCCATTCCTGCAAATCTTCGATATTATAACTATTATCCAATGAGAGCATCGGTCGCTGATGAACGTATTCGGTGAAGCCTTCGGCAGGTTGACCGGAAACACGTTGCGTCGGGCTGTCAGGAGTAATTAAATCGGGATTTTCGGATTCGAGTTCTCGCAATTTTTTCAGCAGTGCATCGTACTCTACATCAGCGACGATGGGATCATTCAACACATAATAGCGATAATCAAAATCCTGAAGTTGGGTTCGAAGCTGGGAGATTTCTTCTACTATTGTCATCAACGAATATCCTTTGGGAATTTACTGGCTGCGTTGATTATAAAAGAAATTGCGGGAGAACGAAAAAAGATTTAGCAACGTAGCGCAATCCAGCCATGGTTGCG
>JAYTCQ010000207.1:0-24071 GCA_043736395.1 Blastocatellia bacterium
TTCTCCTTTTGGTATTATACCGATTAGCGATCGCTAATCGGTATAATACCAAAAGGAGAATGCGAAGAATCTCACATTACCAATTCGTCAGCGAACCATCTGGTCGTCGAAACGTTGTAATCGGCTGTTTGCGTTCAGTGAATTGTGCCGTAAGTTTTAATTTCGATGCGTCAAATTCTACGCCCAAGCCGGGACGATCATTCGGCCAAATCTTACCGTCTTTGAAATCAAAAACTTTGGGCAAATAATCAATGTTGTCAGGTTTATACAGACCCGCCATTTCCATCATTACGGGGCCTGAAAATGCTGTGCAAACATGCGAGAGTGCAGCTTCGCCGATTGGCCCGGTGAAGTGCGGCGTCAAGCCAACATAATGCGTTTCGCTCATCGCCGCTAATTTCGCGTATTCCGTAATGCCGCCACAATTCGGAATTGAGATGCGGTTGTAATCTATCAAATGTTGTTCGATCAATTCGTTGATGTCCCAGCGCGTACTGTGCTGTTCACCGACGGCAATCGGTACTTTGACTTGCTTGCGCAATTCGCGGTAGACGGCATTATTTTCAGAGCGAATCAGGTCTTCGCAGAAATAGGGTTCAAGCGGTTCAAGCAAAGTGCTAAGGCGCACAGCATCAGAGAAATCCAGCCGCGTATGATAATCAATCGCCCAGTCAGCATCAGGGCCGATGGCTTCGCGAATCGCCTGACAATGCTCAAAAGTTTTACGCACCATGCGCTGCGAAACAAAAGCAGCATTGTTGCCGGGATCAACGACGGACGTGCGAAACGCGCGAAATCCGGCGGCAATAGCGGCCTGTGCATTTTCTTTCACTCCGCCCGGAACTCGTACTGCACCCGTTGAGTAACATTCGATGTGGTCACGCGCTTTGCCGCCAAGTAATTGCCAGACAGGAACGCCGAGCGCTTTGCCTTTGATGTCCCACAGCGCCATATCAATCGCGCCCATCGCGTGCAATTTTTCACGCCCTGCCGGATAAAACCGTCCGCGAAACATGAGTTGCCAACAGGCATCAATGCGCGAAGGGTCTTCGCCGATCAACATTTCCGCACACTCGCGAATACCGTCCACATAGCCGCCTTCGCCAATGCCCATGAGGCCAGCATCGGTTTCGACAACAACAATGTGCATGCTTTGATTGACCATCGGACGCGAGAGCGGCGATTCATAAAAGCGCACCCGCGTGATTTTCATTTTTGGCAAAGGCGCGCATAACGCATCAAGCAATGCCGAGCCGAAAAATGTACCGGATAAGCTAAGCAACGAATTTTTGAGAAACTTGCGACGATTCATAAAATTCTCCTCGAATAGTTACGACAGCTTTCAAGTGAATGAAGAAAGCTGTACATCGTTCTGCCTGACAAAAGCAGTCGAACCATAAATTTGTGAATGGAATTACGGATATTGATGTAGCGCATTTTTCTTAACTTCACAAGCGTAGCAGTAACAACATCAATGCTTGACGACTTCTTGTCACGCTTATACACTCGCGAACTTGTTATTTTTGGATGTTTCAATTTTCTTTATGAGGTTCTATGTCGCACAATTTATTTAATGCGCTTCAATCATTCACCGATGGAGCAGGTCAATCCGCTAATTTTTATTCGCTTCCGCAACTCGAAAAAGAAGGCATTGCGGCCATTTCAAAATTGCCCGTCAGCATTCGCATCGTACTGGAATCAGTGTTGCGCAATTATGACGGTCTTAAAATTAGTGAAGGCGATGTGCGTGTGCTGGCGAATTGGAAGCCCAACGAAAGACGTACGGCTGAAATTCCGTTCGTTGTCGCTCGCGTGGTTTTGCAGGATTTTACGGGTGTGCCGTTACTCGTGGATTTGGCTGCGATGCGCTCTACAGTTGCCGGACTTGGCAAAAATTCCAAAGTCATCGAACCGCTGGTGCCGGTTGATTTGGTCGTAGATCACTCCGTCCAGGTGGATTTTTTCGGCACAGAAGACGCGCTGAAGAAAAATATGGAAATCGAATTTCAGCGTAACCGCCAGCGCTATGAATTTTTGAAATGGGGTATGCAGGCGTTCGATACTTTCAAAGTTGTCCCGCCCGGCATTGGCATTGTGCATCAGGTGAATCTCGAATATTTGGCAAAAGGCGTACTCAGCAAAGACGGAGTTTATTATCCCGATACTCTGGTGGGAACCGATTCGCATACGACGATGATCAATGGTCTAGGCATTGTCGGTTGGGGCGTTGGCGGCATTGAAGCAGAAGCCGGAATGCTGGGTCAGCCCGTATATTTCTTAACGCCGGATGTTGTTGGTCTTCACTTACACGGCAAGCTGAATGAAGGCGTTACGGCAACGGATTTGGTTTTGACCTGTACTGAAATGTTGCGCAAAGCCAAAGTCGTTGGAAAATTCGTCGAATATTTTGGTGAAGGCGCGGCTTCATTGTCGCTGGTGGATCGCGCGACGATTGCGAACATGGCGCCTGAATACGGGGCGACGATGGGCTTCTTCCCGATTGACGAGGAAACCTGCAATTACTTAACAGCCACAGGTCGCAGCGAAGAACAGGTGGATTCGTTTAGAAATTATTTTCAGGCACAGGGTTTATTTGGAATGCCAAAAGCTGGCGACATCGAATACAGCCAAACGCTTGAATTAAATTTGGCTGATGTTGTTCCCAGCGTCGCAGGCCCGAAGCGTCCGCAAGATCGCATTGAATTGAATAGCATGAAATCCACGTTCACGGATTTATTCAGCAAACCTTTCAGTGAAAGTGGTTTCAATAAACCCGCTGAAGAACTGAATACAAAATTTGCGGCGACCGTCAGCGATGATGCCGCGACCGCGCAGGCAGTCGAAATCGGACACGGCGAAGTTTTAATAGCGGCAATCACTTCATGCACGAATACGTCAAATCCCAGTGTAATGTTAGCAGCAGGTTTAGTCGCGAAAAAAGCCGTCGAAAAAGGCCTGAAGCCAAAGCCATCCGTCAAAACTTCACTCGGCCCAGGTTCGCGTGTCGTGACGGAATATCTCAATAAAACCGGTATGCAAAGCTATCTTGATCAAATCGGATTTAATACGGTTGGTTATGGATGTACGACGTGTATTGGTAACTCCGGCCCGCTTGATTCTGGCATTGAAGAAGAGATTATTGAAAATGACATCGTCGCGGCTTCGGTGCTTTCAGGGAATCGTAATTTTGAAGCCCGCGTGCATCAATCCATCAAAGCGAATTTTCTAATGTCGCCGCCGCTGGTGGTCGCCTTCGCGCTGGCCGGACGCGTCAATATTGATATGAGCCAGGAGCCGATTGGCACAGGTAGTGACGGGACGGATGTTTATTTGAAAGACCTCTGGCCCACGATGGACGAAATCAAAGACATCATGAGCGCGGCGATGGATGCCGAAACGTATCGTCGTTTATACAGCGATTTTACTTCGGGAAATCCACTATGGAATGAAATCCCCAGCACGACGGGAGATGTCTATAAATGGGACGAAAATTCGACCTACATTCAACAGCCGCCGTTCTTTGAAAACTTCGGCATGGATGCCGGAACTGCCTCAAATATTGAAGGCGCGCGCGCGCTGGCAATTTTTGGCGATTCTGTCACCACCGATCATATTTCTCCTGCGGGTTCGATCAAAGCGAGTTCACCCGCGGGCGTGTATTTACAGGCGAACGGCGTCGCTCCGGTGGATTTCAATTCATACGGTTCACGACGCGGCAATGATCGCATTATGACACGTGGTACGTTTGCAAATGTTCGCATCAAAAATCTAATGGTTCCCGGCGTTGAAGGCGGCGTGACTAAACTGCAACCGGGCGGTGAACAGCTGAGCATTTACGATGCGGCGATGAAATATAAGGAAGAAAAAACTCCGCTGATTGTGTTGGCAGGGCAGGAATACGGCACCGGAAGTTCACGCGACTGGGCGGCGAAAGGTACGTCGTTATTGGGCGTCAACGCAGTCATCGCGCAAAGCTTCGAAAGAATTCATCGTTCGAATTTAGTCGGAATGGGCGTGCTGCCGTGCCAATTTAAAGAAGGCACGAATGCGCAAACATTAGGCTTGGATGGAACCGAAAGCTTTGATTTGACAGGCGTCGCCGAAGGCATCAAACCGATGATGGATGTCACGCTGGTGATTCATCGCGCGAATGGTGACAAGCAGGAAGTGCCTGTCACACTGCGCATTGATACGCCGATTGAAGTTGAATATTTCTTGCACGGAGGCATTTTGCCGTACGTGCTGCGGCAGTTAATTGCGAAAGCGTAAATTTGAAAAAGTAGGAATTATGAACGCGGAACGATGAGTTGGCTTGTAGAGGAAATTCATAGTTCCGCGTTCTGCCTTCATCACTCAAAAAACTGAGGGAGAAATACGCAATGAAAATTCACCCACTAGCCGGACAGCCTGCACCAGCCGAAACACTAATTAATGTTGCTGAACTCGAACGTGCTTATTATGAAATTCAGCCTGATTTGAATAATCCTGCGCAACAGGTCAGTTTTGGGACGAGTGGACATCGCGGATCATCGCTCGACGGCGCTTTTAATGAAGGGCACATTCTCGCCATTACGCAGGCAATTTGTGAATACCGTTTAGAGCAGGGAATTGATGGGCCTGTCTTTATGGGCAAAGATTCGCACGCGTTGTCGGCTCCAGCGCAGCGGAATGCGCTCGAAGTTCTCGCGGCGAATGGCGTTGAAGTCGTCATTCAAAAAAATGATGGCGTGACGCCGACTCCGGTGATTTCTCACGCGATTTTGCATCATAATCGTCAGCACTCAGACCAATTTTCTGATGGGATTGTCATCACTCCTTCGCACAATCCGCCGCGTGATGGCGGCTTTAAATATAATCCTCCGAATGGCGGCCCGGCGGATACGGATGTCACGGGATGGATTCAGGATCGTGCGAATGAATTGATGCGCGACGGAAATCGTGGTGTGCAGCGAATTTCTTACGAAGCTGCCTTGCAAGCGGCAACGACACGCGCAGAAGATTTCATCGCGCCTTACGTCGAAGACCTCTCGGCTGTGATTGATTTTGATGTCATCAAAGCAGCAGGATTGAAAATCGGCGTTGATCCGTTGGGCGGCGCAGCGGTTCATTACTGGCAACCGATTGCCGATCGCTACGGCTTAAATATTACAGTTGTGAATCCGTGCCTTGATCCGCAATTTGGTTTTATGACGTTGGATCACGACGGTAAAATTCGAATGGATTGTTCTTCACCGTACGCCATGGCGGGGCTGGTGAAGCTCAAAGATGATTTCGATATTGCGTGGGGAAATGATCCAGATTCTGATCGTCACGGCATTGTCACGCCTTCGATTGGGCTGATGAATCCGAATCATTTTTTAGCCGTCGCGATTCGGTATTTGTTGACGCATCGCCCCGATTGGTCAGTTGAATCGGCAGTCGGGAAAACGTTGGTGAGCAGCAATTTAATTGATCGTGTTGTCGCCAGCTTAGGTCGAAAACTCGTCGAAGTTCCGGTTGGTTTCAAGTGGTTTGTAGATGGATTAATTAACGGTTCGATGTGCTTTGGCGGAGAAGAAAGCGCCGGCGCAAGCTTCTTACGAAAAGATGGAAGCGTCTGGACGACGGATAAAGACGGAATTATTCTTGGACTGCTCGCGGCAGAAATTACGGCGCGTACCGGACGCGATCCGGGTGAACATTATCTGGAAATGACGCAGCAATTTGGAACGCCTTTTTATCAGCGGATTGATGCTCCGGCTTCGCCTGAACAGAAAGCCGCCTTCAAAAAACTCGCGCCTGAAAATGTCACTGCGACCGAGCTGGCTGATGAAACAATCACGGCAAAATTGACGAAGGCTCCAGGGAATCATGCGGCTATCGGGGGATTAAAAGTTGTGACTGAAAATGGATGGTTTGCGGCGCGTCCTTCGGGGACAGAAAATATTTATAAGCTCTACGCCGAAAGCTTCAAGGGTGAAGATCACTTAGCTGCGATCATTCAGCAGGCACAGGAAATCGTTAGCCGAACTTTGGCAAATTAATTTTATGATTGTCCGTGAAAAAATTTATGCGCAGCTTCAGGCTAAACGGGAAATCTTTCGTAATTTCAATCTGAGCGCCCAAAATGAATTTGAAGAGTATGCGAAAGCACTTCAGGATTTTGTTCAATTAACCAGTGAGCAAATTCTTGAAAAAGTGGTGGATAATAATACTCCGGGAGCGCTTCCGACCAGTGAATTTGATTCGGCGCAAGGACTTTCGTTGCGCTTTCCACCAGCTTTTAATAATCACGAACACGCTCGTCATTGGGCGCACAAAGCATTGATCAATCACTGTATTTTTGCGGCTGATGGCAGCCAGATTTTGCCTGTGAATGACTTCAGCATTCCGGTTGCTGCGATTCAAGTTGCCTGGTTTTTAAATTGCCATACATCTGAAGGCGATTATGAAAAATCTGCGACGTTTGAAGTGCTGGCGCCGGAAGAATTGAAAATTGAATACAACGGAGATCGTAATATTTCAGAACAGGCCGTGAACCTGAAACGGTTTGAATTGGAAATCGCGACGCTTTGCGGATTGATTGAGCGAATTTCCAACGATCCGAAGCAAATGGAAAAACTTCCATTGGCATTGTTTGATAGCTCACTTGTAATTTCTTTTGCCGATCGGTTGCAGGGAGAACAGCGCGATAATTATGTAGCTTTGGTGTTGCGCCTTTTGCGGTGTTCAGAAGCTGCGCGGATCCCTCTCATTGGCTATGTCGACACCAGCTATTCCAAAGATCTGACGCATTTGCTGGAAAATTGTTTTTCGTTGCCGGAATCCAGCAAAATCCACGATGCGCAGTTGGTCAATCATTTGCTGCAATGGGGCGACCGGACTCCGTTATTTGTTTGCGCGCGAGGGAGCGCCGATAAAAAACAAGAGGGAGTTCTGGAATCATTTGAGGAATACAAACGCGGCCTGGGATTTACTTATTTAAAAACACATTCGGAGGCTCCACCAGCACGGCTGGAAGTTCCATTATGGATTCAAGAGCAGGGTTTGCTTGATGAAGTGATAGATTTGATTCGCGCCGAAGTTGTCGTCGGAAACGGGTATCCATACGTCCTGGAATCGGCAGACGCGGCGGCGGTCATCACGGCTCGTGACCGCAGCGCTTTTTATGCTATCTTTCAAAAATTTGCCGAAGATGAAGCCTTTGAATTAAAGATTTCTCAAAAGGTTGTGAGCAAAAACAGGCGCCGATAGGCAAATGGTTAAAGATTAAAGTTTTTTATCAAATCAGACGACTTAAATTATTGAATATTAAGCTATCTGCTTGACTTTATTTATAAGGTAATTCAGACTCGCAATTGTTAATAAATAGATGTCCCCTAACTTGTCTTAATCCTTTGTGTGCTAGTTCACTCACCTTACATAGCCCTGTTAAGCATGCAAAAGAGAAGACCAATACGGCAATTTTCTATGCGCCCGAAATTGCTTTTTATTGTGGGAAAATAAATGTCGTTTGAAGTCACCCCCTTAGAATTTCGCAGCGATGTGTCTGGAACTCCCTTGTTTTATTCAACCAGCGCGATGACTCAGTTACAGAAAATCAGTACCTTACGTGAATCTGATGAATTTGGCGCGATCCTTACTCTTCAGACAACTGCGGCGGTAAAGTTTACTGCGTCAGAACCATTAGATATCCAACCTGCCAGCCTGAATTTTCTGAATCAATTTAACCAGGCTCTGACAAAATGTACGAACGAAACTGAAGTTTCAACGGAACTTATCAGATTTTTCAGGGTGATGAATGTTACTGCGCAATGCGAAGTTCAGCTCTATGATCTGAAGCTGAAAAAACTTGCCGCTGCCTCAGCGCCGATTACTTTAAAAACAATTATTGAAGCCGTTTTTGCCACCGGCGAAGCACGACGCGGAGTGATCCCGAATCAACTGCCGGAATTAAGTTATTTGGCGGTTCCGCTGGTCTCCGGTAGAAATATTTATGGCGTAATTCACGCCACTTCGATCCAAAGATTTTCACGCAATGAATTAGATGTTTTGGTGGCGCTGGGTCAACAGGCAGGTGGCAGCTTGGAATCCTTACACCTTTACGCCGAGCAGGAGCGAACCTGCGAAAATATGATTCAAGCGTTAGCCTTAACGATTGACGCGCGCGATGAAATCACTGCCGGACATTCAGGACGGGTCGCCAATTATTCAGCGGCCATTGCCCGTTATATGGGTTTATCCGCCAGTGAGCAGCGGCTGATTTATTACGCCGGATTGCTCCACGATTACGGCAAAATCGGAGTCCGTGATGATGTCCTGTGCAAGCCAACGCAGCTGACCTCTGAAGAATACGAAGAGATCAAAAAACATCCGGCTTTTACGTTGAGTATTCTTTCCAAAATAAGATTTAGTGATGCTTTAACCGAGGTTCCGTATGTTGCCAGTTGTCATCATGAACGACCGGACGGAAAAGGTTATCCACTTGGTTTGAAAGGTGCAGAAATTCCGTTGGGATCACTGATAATTTCTGTCGCGGATGTGTTTGATGCGCTCACCGTCAAGCGTCATTATCGTGACCCGATGCCCAATGATGAAGTCATCGCAGTGCTGGAAAGTGGACGCGGAACACAATTTGACGGTCAGGTCATTGATGCCTTCAAGCGTTTTTATTCTGAAGAATACTTGGTACGATACCTTCGTCACCGAAAATAATTCTTCTTATGCGATTGTTTACCCTTGAAGAAGCGACAGCCCTCCTACCCGAATTGCGGCGATTATTTGCCCGCATTCGGTCTGAACGAAATACCATCAGACGATTAGAACCCGAAGCCAAGCTCGCGCAGGAACAGGCAGAGCAAGGTGGCGGCGGTTCCCCGCACGGAGCGCAATACATCAACGCTCTTTTCAGCTTGATGAATGCCGCCGGAGACATCAACGAACTAGGCGTAGAGATCAAAGACCTCGAACGTGGACTCTGCGATTTTCCCAGCTTGCGCGATGGGCGAGTTGTTTATTTGTGCTGGCTGCTCGGTGAAGATTCCATCGAATGGTGGCACGACACGGATACAGGATTTTCGGGACGGCAGCCACTTTAAAAATTGATCTTGGGGCTTTGTTTTTTGGTCTTTGCTTAGATAATGGAAAAGCAAGTTATTTGTAAGGCTATACAAAGACCAAAAAAACAAAGCCCCAAGATCAATTTAAATATCACCTCACCCATGCTTTCCAATCATAATTTTCGGTTATAATGTTGGGATGAATTTCCAACTCCATTCCGACTATGAGCCGCAAGGCGATCAGCCTGCGGCGATTGAAGCCTTAGTCAACGGACTGAACTCCGGCGAAAAACATCAGGCGTTGCTGGGCATCACTGGCAGCGGCAAAACATTTACAATTGCTTCGGTCATCCAAAAAGTGAATCGTCCGGCACTCGTGATGGCGCACAATAAAACGCTGGCGGCGCAGCTCTATCAGGAATTCAAAAGTTTTTTCCCGAATAACGCGGTCGAATATTTTGTCAGTTATTACGATTATTATCAGCCCGAAGCCTACGTTCCGTCGTCGGATGTTTACATCGAAAAAGAAGCGACGATCAATGAGGATATTGATCGTTTGCGACTCAGCACGACACGTTCTTTGTTTGAGCGGCGTGACGTGATCGTAGTCGCTTCCGTCTCGGCGATTTATGGTTTAGGTGATCCAAAAGCATATTATGGAATGCTCTTGTTTTTGGAGCCGAAACAAAAAATTTCGCGCGATGAAATCATCAAAAAATTGGTTCAATTGCAGTACGAACGCAGCGATATTGAATTCGGTCGCGGGACGTTTCGTGTGCGTGGCGATGTCATTGATATTCAGCCCAGCTATCAGGAAAATGCCTATCGGGTTGAGTTGTGGGGCGATGAAGTCGAATCAATTTCCACCATTGATCCGTTGCTCGGCGAAGTGCTTGAGCGACATTCCAGTCGCCTGACAATTTATCCAAAATCGAATTACGTCATGCCGGAAGGCACGATCAAAAAAGCGATTAAAACGATCAAAGATGAACTTGAATGGTGGGAGCCGAAACTCATCGAACAGAATAAATTGGTCGAAGCCCAGCGCCTGCGCCAGCGAACAATTTACGACCTTGAGATGTTGCAAACATTGGGTGCGTGTCGCGGCGTCGAAAATTATTCCAGACATTTCACTGGCAAACCTGAGGGCGCACCGCCGCCCACACTTTACGATTATTTATCTGAAGACACCATTATTGTCGTAGACGAAAGCCATCAATCCATTCCACAAATTCGCGGGATGTATAACGGTGATCGTTCGCGTAAAAGTACGCTGGTGGATTACGGTTTCCGTTTGCCTTCTGCGATGGATAATCGTCCATTGAAATTTGAAGAATGGCAGGAGCGAACGAAACAATTGATTTATGTTTCGGCGACGCCGGGGCCGTACGAATTAGAACAAACACAGGGCGAATTTATTGAGCAGGTCATTCGCCCAACTGGGTTGCTTGATCCTGAAGTTGAGATTCGTCCGGTACGCGGTCAGATAGATGATTTGCTGGACGAAGTGCGCCAAAGAGTGGAGAAAAAAGAACGTGTTTTGGTGACGACATTAACGAAAAAAATGTCAGAAGATCTGACGGATTATTACGCCGAACTCGGCATCAATGTTCGTTACATGCATTCTGAAATTGAGACATTGGAACGCGTGAAAATCCTGCGTGATTTGCGGCGTGGCGAATTCGATGTGCTGGTCGGAATCAATCTCCTGCGCGAAGGTCTGGACTTGCCCGAAGTCTCACTGGTTGCAATTCTCGACGCCGACAAAGAAGGCTTTCTGCGCAGCGAATCCTCCTTGATTCAAACGATGGGACGCGCCGCCCGAAATTCAAATGGCAAAGCAATTTTGTACGCCGACAAAATGACCGAATCAATGCGTAAAGCCATCGGAGAAACTGAACGCCGCCGCCTCAAACAAATCGCCCACAACGAAGCCAACGGCATCACACCGCAATCCATTATTAAATCCATTGATGCGACGCTCGTAACGGCGTACGAAGCAGATTATTTCAAAGTCCCGCTCCAGCTCGAAGCGTTTGACGATTACACTCCCGAAAAAATGCGCGAAACAATTGTGCAGTTGGATTTTGAAATGCGCGAATCCGCGAAGAAATTTGAGTTTGAGAAAGCGGCGGAATTACGGGATAAAATTAAATATTTGAAGCAGCGGGAGCTTGAGTTGGGGTAGTAGAAATGTAGCGTGAACAGTTAGTTCTCGCTGTTAATGCCAGAAGTCCATTGAAAAAAAATGTGCAGAACGAATATATCTGTCAGCGCGAAAAGCCAGGCAATTTTCAGAAAGTTTGGGGAAGTAAAATGAGGAAAATATTTATTTTAGGATTACTTACTACTCTATGCTTTTGCTTTAGCGAAATAGAAGCCCAATCCCTGTCAACAAAAATTGAAAGAATTGAGATTGACGGGAAGACAGTTAAAAAAAGCTACAAGGTCTTTTTGCTTTCACGTAATGAATGGATTGAAGCAGAGAAAACTGCGACAGGTTTTTTTATTCCAGATGAACTAAAGACGAATGAAAATTTGTCAGTATTATTTACGTTTGGAAAATATAAATTAGAGTTCTCAAAAGTTCATATTTCCAACTTCGATACAAAGTGGATAGTCGGAGTTGATGAAAAGCCATATTCAGAGGAATTAATTAGTTCTAGTCAGGCAAAAACAGCGAAGCGAGTTTATTATATCAAGTTTCAAAGGGGGATTAGTTTAGATCGGATAATGACAGTTATACAAAAGGGGAAAATCAAATAACCAGGTTGAGCAATTAGAAAAATAATTTTGCATACTGTCCTAACTCAATCCTAGATCGCTAACTTTCCCTGTCTCGTACTTCATTTAAAAATTTCAGCTGCTGACTACACTCTCGCAAATAAGCTGCTATAATCATCTTTATGACTAAGGTGAAGCAACTTACTCCGAAGCCGAAATGGTTGAAAATTCGACTCAATACCGGGGGCGAATATCAGCAAATCAAACATCTCATGAACGACCTGAGCCTTCATACGGTTTGTCAGGAAGCGAAATGTCCGAACATTTTTGAATGCTGGTCGAGCGGGACGGCGACGTTTATGATCGCGGGTGAAGTCTGTACGCGGCGTTGCGGATTTTGTGCAGTCATCAAAGGCACTCCGGTTGCGCTTGACGCAGAAGAGCCGTGGCACGTCGCGCAGGCCGTTAAGAAAATGAACGTCAAACATGCTGTTATTACTGCCGTCAATCGTGACGATATGGAGGACGGCGGCGCGGCGCATTTTGGCTTAACAGTGCAGGCGGTGCGAGCGATGAATCCGACAGTGAAGGTCGAAGTTTTGATCCCGGATTTTCAGGGCAATGAAGCGGCTTTACAAATTGTTTTGGATGCGCAGCCTGATGTGCTGAATCACAATACGGAGACCGTTCCGCGCTTGTATCGGCGAGTTCGTCCACACGCAAAATATCGTGAATGGACGTTGAATTTATTAGCGAATGCTGCCAAGCGGCGCGACGCGGAAGCTCGCGGGATGTTAACGAAATCCGGAGTGATGTTGGGACTTGGTGAAAACGATGAAGAGATCGTCGAAACGATGCGTGATTTGCGCAGTGTGAATTGTGATATTTTGACGTTAGGGCAGTATTTGCAACCGGCTGAAAAGCGTTTGCCCGTTGAGAAATATTATACGCCGGAAGAATTTGCCCGCTTCAAGGAAATTGGACTAGAAATGGGTTTTCGTTATGTGGAATCGGGACCGCTCGTACGCTCCAGCTATCATGCGCACGAGCATACGGCGGGAGTGCTTCCCGTCGCGGCGCAGATTTCTGTTCCCACAAGTGTCAAAAGAGAATTACCGATTTTGAATTTAAATGCAGTGTAAAAGTTATGCCTGATGAAAATGCGAAAGTCCCCCAGAATGTCGCGGGGAAATATTTTGTAGATAAAAATTGTATTGATTGTGATGTCTGCCGCGATATTGCGGAAGCGAATTTTACTCGTTTTGATGGCGGCGGATATTCCTATGTTTATAAGCAGCCCGGCTCTCCCGAAGAGGAAAGCTTGTGTCAGGAAGCGTTAGAATGTTGTCCGGTGGAAGCAATAGGAAATTAAAGTTTACGGCTCGCGTTTCCAGATTGAGCCGTCAGCGTATTCAATTCGGTTGATGACGACATTTTCCTGCTCAAATTTTGAAGCATCCGTGAAGCCTTTTCCGCAGACAGATTCCTGAGCCTGATCCCCTTTAATATTAACGATTTTGCACTTCATCGCGCTGGCGGGGAGTATGACTTTGAGTTTTTTCTTGTTGCCGGTTTTAACTTCGGCTTTGCTGGTCACGGCGTAGCGTAATTTTAGTGTATTGTCTTCCATTCGCGGAAACAGGAAATCCCACTCAATTTGTTTGATGGTTTTGTCGGAAGTATTTTTGATTTCAACATTGACCCATTCGGCCATATCAATGACTCTGATGGTCGAACGTAATCGGCCTCGTGTGCTTTTGTCTTCCGGGGCGATGACACCTCGGGGGGAGTTTTGATTGTAGCCTCCCGTCGTATTGCGATTGGTGTTTGCGTTGCGGCGGGCTACCTTTTCTGCTTCTGTTTGTGGTAGCTCGACACTTTCGGCGGAAAAAACGGAGGGCTGCCGATCAAGTAATGGATTATAATTGCTTCCAATTTTGAAGCTGATGATTTCGATTTCCACTTTGCCTGATACTGGCGGAGTCTGCGCCCAAACCGAAATTGAGGCGATCAGAAACAGCAGAGAACGGACGAGAAAGCGTTGCATACGCACATCCTTTCGCTAAGCAGGGGAGGTTAAGAAGTAAGTCAACTGATGAAAATAAGTTTACTTCAGGCCACCTCAAAATGCGAGACGACAGAACTCGGAACTTTAGGCAGCCGTAATCGTAAACAAAGCATCATAACTTGATTGTTGGTTGAAGACTTGCGAATCTGCTTTAAGTGGTATCACAATCAGGAGCCTTATTTTCATGGAGTATTTTATGAAAGCTTATCAAATCACCGGCAAACAAATAGTGTGGCTGGCATTGCTGACCGCGTTCTTTGCCGGAACCGTTGTTGTCACTTACGAAAAACTTGGCCCTAAATTATTGGGTCGTTTCGCTAATGCCGTAGGAGACAATGAGGCTACATCAATCGCAGAGATTCAGGACCCCGCTGTCGCCATCGATGAAAAAAATAACAGTGATGTTTACAAGGCGATGAGTCCCGGCGTGGTCAATATCACCTCTACCAGTTCTGTGGAGGATTGGTTTTCGCCGTATCCGCAACAGCAACAAGGCTCCGGCTCCGGTTCAATCTTGGATAAAGAAGGCCATATCCTGACTAATTACCACGTCGTGGCAGGACCAAACGGGGGATTTGCTCAAGATTTAGAGGTGTCTCTGGCAAACGGGAAAAGCTACAAAGCGAAACCGATTGGCGCTGATCCTGATAACGATTTAGCGATCATCGCGATCAAAGCTCCGCAGGAAAGTTTGAATATTATTCCGCTCGGCAATTCCACTGATTTATTTGTCGGGAAAAAAGTCTTGGCGATTGGCAATCCATTTGGATTAGAGCGAACTTTGACGACAGGCGTAGTTTCAGGACTTGCACGAGCATTGCATTCAGAAATTACGAACAGTCTGATTGAAAGTGTGATTCAAACGGATGCGGCCATTAATCCGGGAAATTCAGGCGGCCCGTTGCTGGATTCACGCGGAAGATTGATCGGCGTCAACACAATGATTTACAGCCCATCAGGTGGCTCAGTAGGAATTGGATTTGCCGTTCCGGTGGACACTGCGAAACGAATTATTCCGGACATTATCAAGTACGGTTATGCCCGCAAACCAGATCTTGGCATTACGCCTCCGATTCAATTAAATCAGGGATTAGCGAATAGATTACGTTTGTCGGTTGACGAAGGACTAATGATTTCGCAGGTTTATGAAAATAGTGGTGCGGAAAAAGCTGGTATTCAAGGTGGTAATCAGCCAGTGCGCTTCCGCAATCAAATTCTTTATCTCGGCGGCGACATCATTACCGCGATAGACGGAAAGCCGATGAAAACGCACGACGATTTTGAGAGTGCCATTAACAAAAAGAATATCGGCGATAAAGTCAAAGTCGAAATTATGCGCGGCAGCAAACGTCTGACCTTTGATGTTACGCTGAATGAACGACCAAGAAGAGGATAGAAAATCTAAAGACTAATTTTATGATTGGACAACCAGCACCTGAAATTGATTTGCCGGATGGCGAGGGGAAACGTTGGCAGCTGAGCCAGACACGCGGCAAAATTGTTGTTTTACTTTTTTATCCTGGAGATGAAACGCCAGTTTGTACCAAACAGTTATGCAGCGTTCGCGACAATTGGGAACAATATCAGGCGACCGGAGCGGAAGTCATTGGCATCAATTCCGATTCGGTTTCCAAGCACCAAAAATTCGCCGCTAATCACAATTTACCTTTGCGATTATTGTCTGATGCTGATGGCGCTGTGACGAAAGCCTATGACATGAAATCTATCCTTGGGACGAAACGAGGCGTTGTCATCATTGATAAAGAAGGCGTGATTCGTTATCGTAAAACTGTCATCCCAATTTTTCGCCCCGCCGATGATGAAATTCTAAACGCTATTGCTGCTATTCAAACTTAAGTTATGACCGAAACATCTGCGCAAGCTATCCACACCGAACTCAGCGCGTCGCACCGCCTCCAGGATTTAATTAACGAACTTAGCGTTGAATTTATTTCGATTCTTGATCTGGACGAATTGATTGAGCGAATCGCGCTGCGCATGCGTGAAGTTATTGATTACAAATTCCTGAACTTATTACTGAATGATGAAGAACGGCATTGCCTCGTTTGGAAAAAATCAGTGGGCTACAAACCCGAAGAGGTGGCGCGCAATCGGTTTATTCCGTTAGATCGAAGTCTCGCTTCTGCTGCGCTCCGACATGAACATACGATTATAGTCCCTGATGTCCAACAAGACCCGCGTTATCTAAGATTGGATATTGAAGGCAATGATGAGCCGCGTGGAATGATTGCTGTTCCCTTGAAGCTGATTCGTGAACAAAAAGTCGTCGGCGTCTTAACAATTGAAAGTGTAGAGCCGAATTATTTCACGCGTGAACACGAACGCATCCTTAATGTGCTGGGAAATCAATTAGCGATTGCGCTGGAAAATGCCAGGCTTTATGACGAATTGCGGGCGCGCACCGATGAAATGGATACGCTGATTGACATCGGACATGAAATCAATTCGATTCTTGATCTGGATCAATTGCTGCACCAAATTGCGCCGTTATTGCATCGCGTGATCGCCTTTGACACTTTGTCAGTCGGGTTAATTGATGAAGAATCCGAACAATTTATCTGGCATATCGAAGAAGGATTTAATGCGCCGAGCATCGCACAGGCAAATCGAACTTCTATTAATCAGGGCATCGTCGGACGTGCTGTACGGCTTCGTCATCCGGTCATTGTCGGCGATGTTGCCAAAGACCCCGATTATCATGTGACCAAAAGCTGGGAAGCCAGCGCGAATCACTCAGAAGTCGCAGTACCCCTGATTCACAAAGATCGGGTCATCGGAGTAATTGCTTTAGAAAGCAGCCGTGTTAATGGATTTGGACATAGTCAGGCGCATTTGCTGGAGAGCGTTGGCAATAATCTGAGCATTGCTTTGGCGAATGCCAGACTCTACACCGAACAGGTCGAACGCGAGCAATTACTGGAACACGAAATCATGATGGCGCGTGATATTCAACGCGCGATGACGCCTGATTCTCCTCCGATACTGAAACGCTTTGAGCTGGCCGCACGCCTTGAACCGGCATTAAATTTAAGCGGAGATTTTTACGATTACATTCGTTTATCCGATCACAAATTAGGCATCATGATTGGCGATGTGGCAGGGAAAGGCGTTCGCGCCGCGATGGGGATGGCCGCGACGCGCAGCATCACCCGTTTGATGGCACGAAGCGGATTCGGATTAGCCAAAATGATGCGCGCCACAAATTCACGTTTGCATCGTGATCTCGGAAGGCAGTTGCTGGTAACGATGGTTTTTGGCGTTCTCAACACTGAAGCACGAACTTTTCAGTATAGCAACGCCGGTCATAATCCCCCGATTCTGATGAAGGCGGACGGCAAGTGGCGCGCCTTGAAATCCGGTGGATTACTGCTGGGAATTTTCGATCAACAGCAATACAAGAGCGAAACAATTTATTTGCAAAAAGGCGATGTGCTGTTTTTCTATACAGACGGACTGAGCGAAGCGCATACGGCTCCACCGGAAAGATTGGAATTTGGAGAGCGGCGCATTGTCGATGTTGTCCACGAATATCGCAAAGAAAAAGCTTCTGTGATTGCCGATGCGGTACTCAAAGCCGTCCATGATTTTTCCGCTGACGCGCACCAGCATGACGATTTGACGTTGGTTGTTTTGAAAGCGATTTAGCCCGGAAATCGTAGACTTGAGAAAATTTTATTTTCCTTCATAATCCTCATCAGTCTCCTGTTAAATTACAAAAAGATTTTCGCTATCCAATCCTTAACCTGGGCTAAATTTTATTTATGAAATTGATTCAAAATATTTTGTTCTGTTTTGTTGTGAGTTTATTTGCTCTAACGGTTTTAGGGCAGACTTCGATCCTCCCAGCCAATGTTTATAGTATCAGCGGCAATGTTGGCGCGGGGGCTACCGCCGAACCGATCAATGTTGGCGGACAATCTTTTACGCAAGGTTATCGGTTGACGGTTCCGAGTACATCATCAAGCATTGGCGACGCGCAAATCAGCTGGGCGAACTCGCAATCGGTTAATGCCAATGATAATTTGCAGTTGACCTTCTGGGTGCGCAAAGTCGCGCCGCTCGACGAACACAACATTCGCGGCTATGTCAGCTTTGAGCAAGTTGCCGCTCCGAATAAAAAATCGCTTTTTACTTCTTTCCCGTGCGATAGCAACACGTGGACGAAATACATCATTCCTTTCAAATCCGCTTCGCTTTATAACACCGGCGAAGCGCAACTGAGTTTTCAATTTGCGTTCGGGCCGCAGACGTTTGAAATCGGCGGAATCAGTTTAGTCAATCTTGGCGCGACACCACCGCTTCCCGGTGGTTCTTCTGTGATCAGCGGAAATTATTCTTCGTATTTTGACAGCGGCGCAGGTGGAGGTTCAGCGACCAATGTAGCGGCGACCGGACAAAGTTTTGCGCAGGCAATTCAGGTGAATGTTGTCGGAACTTCAGCGAATATTTACAACGCAGGACTTGGTTGGAATAACAGCGTAGCGCTCACCAAAGATGATGTCATGCTGCTGAGCTTTTGGATGCGCAAGCTTGAACCTGCAAGTGGCAACACGCGTGCGCAGGTTGTGTTTGAGCGCAACGGCGGCGATTTTGCGAAAGCCTTGACGCTTAATTTACCCGTAGACACCGGTGAATGGCAGCTGTTTCAAGTGCCTTTCAAATCAAATGACAACTACGCCGTCAATGGAGCGCATCTGGTTTTTCAGTTTGCGTATGGCCCGCAAAAATTTGAACTCGGCGGCGTGACACTCACGAATTATGGACAGACTGTTCAGCTCAGCCAATTGCCAACTTCGACGTATTATCCGCAGCGTGGAAATCTGAATGCTCCGTGGCGTCTTGAAGCAAATTCACGCATTGAACAAATTCGCAAAGGCGATTTAAAAGTCAACGTCGTAGACCGCAACGGCAATCCAATTAACGGCGCACAAGTTTATGTGCAGCAAATTAATCATGGATATAAATTCGGCTCAGCGATCACCGCTCAACTACTGACGCAAAATAGTCAGGACGCTGAAATTTATCGCTCGCGCGTGTCCAGCCATTTTACAACTTCGGTTTTTGAAAATGATTTGAAGTGGGGGCTGTGGGAATGCGCGACGTGCAGTTCATTCAATAAAACCAATACGCGAACGGCGATTCAATGGTTGGCGGATCGCAACATAGCGGCGCGTGGACACAATTTAATCTGGCCTTCGTGGCAATATCTTCCCAGCGGATTTCAATCGCTTGGCGCAAATGATTTACAAAATCGAATTACGACTCGGTTCAATGATGTGCTCGGCGATGCAGGCGTCAAAGGAAAATTATATCAATGGGATGTGCTGAATGAACCCTACACAAATTACGATGTGCAGGGAAGAATTAGCGGCGTCAACGGCGTCACAGCTTCGAATGGATTGCTCGGAAATCAGGAAATGATTCGCTGGTTTCAACTGGCGCGGCAGATTGAACCGAATACAAAATTGTTCATCAATGACTACGATATTTTAGCTGGCGGCGGCACGAACGTTCAGCATCAGGATTATTACTACGCGGTTATTAAATATCTTCTGGATAACGGTGCTCCGGTGGACGGAGCTGGGATGCAGGGACATTTTGCTGGTGTGACTTCCATTGATTTGATGCAAAATATTATTGCGCGGTACTCGCAATTGAATGTCCGATTGGCGGTGACGGAATACGATTTCAATACAGCGGATGAAGCGTTGCAGGCTGATTTTACGCGGGATTTTATGACATTGATTTTTAGCTCGCCAAAATTTGACGACTTCCTGATGTGGGGATTTTGGGAGCGTGCGCACTGGTTGCCAAACGGAGCGATGTACCGCGCCGACTGGTCATCAAAGCAGCAAGCCTTAGTCTGGAACGATCTCCTGTTTCGTGAATGGTGGACGAACGAAACTGGAAATTCCGACGCCAGCGGAATTTACCGCACACGCGGATTCAAAGGCGATTACAATGTGACAGTCAACTATGCGCGTACGATAAAAACAGTCACGACGAAATTAGATGCGAACGGAGAAGTGACGGTGATGCTTGACGTAGATGGACGTCCGCGAAGTGGCGGAACCGGACGACGTGGGCTGACGGAGCGAACGGTGAGTCGTTGATAAAAGAGAAGGTAATAAGTAAAGACGACCACCAAAAACTTGTCGAACGGATGCTGGAAAATGATGCATCCAGTCCAATGATTTCCAGCGAAACGGGAGTGAAAGCGGCGAAGAAAGCTGGCAAGCTGGCTACGCTGGAAGAAATCGAATGGGCTGTCGCGGGAGGACTTGCCATGCACTTTTACGGCAGCCCGCGCATGACCAAAGATGTAGATATAATCGCCTCCAATAATTTATCACTGACCCCACAACATCCGCTGACCTTTGGCGGCAGCAGCTATACCTTGAAAGTTGGCAAGTACAACGTCCAGATTGATTGGATTGTCTGCAGCGATGGCTACCGTGAATTATATCGGCAGGCTTTGCAGGAAGCGATAAGCTTGCCGAATGGCTTGCGAGTCATCACTCCTGAATGGTTGGTCATCCTGAAATTTAATGCCGGACGACAAAAGGATTTGGATGATATTGTCTTTCTACTGAAACAAAAAAAACTGGTGGATCGCCCAACAGTGAAACAGAAAGTAATCGCTACGGCAGGTGAATGGGCGTGGCTGACAATGCTTTCAGGATTTCGCCGCTTATGTGATTTAGCGGATGGCAATACGAAAGAGCCTAGCAAATACGATGACTAAGATTAGTCTTTTCAACTTATGTAGAGTTATTTTTAATTTTTTATGACACTCTTTAAATATCTTCATCCTGAGCGAATTGATGTAATTAAAAACCTTGAAATTAGGTTCACTCAGCCAGATGCCCTTAACGATCCATTTGAGCTTCGTCCGCGCTTCGATTCTATTGTTGCCGAAGCAGATGTTCTTGCAAATTATCCTCAGAGTCCCGTGGATTTGAAGCCAATGATGGCGCAAGCTTATTCAATGCTTTCTGAGGAGCAACGGGCTTTGTTACCGCTGGATGTTGCAATGAACGCAATTGATTCCTTTATGGCAACCGATGATGCTAGAGAAGCAACTGCTCAAGGGCTGCGATTATTTTTACAACTGATGCGAGATGAGGCAGTACCGATTAGAGAAAAAATCTATCGTGCATTTAATGATAACGTCGGTATTCTTAGTCTCTCGGAAATTCCAGATCACGAATTAATGTGGTCGCACTATGCTGACTCACATAGGGGACTAGTATTGTGTTTTGACGAACAGCATAATTTTTTCAATCGACGGCGCTCCGAAAACGACGAATTTTATTTCGTACGGAAAGTGCACTACTTCGACGGCTCTGCAACTTCACTTGTGACCATTGACGGTGATGCACTCCTTGTAACAAAAGGGACAAAATGGTCGTACGAAAGAGAATGGCGCATGCTTGTTCCATTAAAGGACGCGACACGCTCACTTACAGTTGGTAGTGACGCAGTGCATTTATTTGCATTTCCCTCTGAGGCGATAAAAGGCATCATTCTTGGTGCAAACGCAACGACATCTACCGAAGAATTAGTGGGGAAAATTTTGAATGACCACCCAGAGCTTCATCATGTCCAATTGTCACGCGCCTTGATTGATTACAACGCACGGACTGTGAAAGTTAAGTGGTCTGATGATTAAAAAGAGTTGATATTTCTACCTGTTATCCCCTGTTGGTGGAATTTGTTTTAGTTGGTCAATTTTTTCAATTCAATGCACAACCCAACTCTTTTCTCGCGGTAGAGATTTGAAAGGCAAACAACTAAAAGGCAATACTGTATATCAGGCAGTATAGATTGTTTGACCTTCATTTACAGGTCAATTTTAATCTAATCCCAGTTTTGACTTTCGCCGCTTTCGCTTGCGCCACTGCCTTGCGTTGTTTATCATTGCGCATCATAAATCTGATTCGCGTACAGGTGCATATTTTCATGAACAAGCAATCCATCACACTCTCGGAGGCCTCCCGCTAATGCGAAGAGTTGAAGACATCCTGCGCTGTAGCTTCTGTGGCAAAAGCCAGAACGAAGTCAAGAAGCTCATCGCCGGCCCCACCGTTTATATTTGCAATGAATGCATTGATATTTGTATAGAAATTATTAGCGACGATGCACAGAATGAAGCCGCTGTCACGACTCGCCCTTTTCTTCCCAAGCCCAACGAAATTAAAGAATTTTTGGATGAGTACGTCATCGGTCAGGATGAGACCAAGAAGAAGCTGGCGGTCGCGGTGTATCAGCACTACAAGCGTATCGAAATGGCGAAGCGGCGCGGCGATGTCGAAATCCAGAAATCAAATATTTTGTTAATTGGTCCAACGGGTACGGGAAAAACTTTGCTTGCGCAAACACTGGCGCGAATGCTGAAAGTCCCGTTCACGATTGTTGACGCGACGACGCTCACGGAAGCGGGCTACGTTGGCGAAGATGTCGAAAACATTATTCTCAAATTGTTGCAGGCGGCGAACGGTGAAGTCGAACTCGCGCAGCAGGGAATTATCTACATTGATGAAATTGACAAGATTTGCCGAAAGGATGAAAACCCTTCGATTACGAGGGATGTTTCCGGTGAAGGCGTTCAGCAGGCACTCTTGAAAATCCTCGAAGGCACGGTCGCGAATGTTCCTCCGCAAGGTGGACGCAAGCATCCGCATCAGGAATTTTTCCCGATTGATACAACAAATATTTTGTTTATTTGCGGTGGAGCGTTTGTTGGCTTAGAGCAAATTATTCAACGTCGTATCGGACAGAAATCCATTGGCTTCAATGCCAAAGTTCGTCAGATGATTCGCGTCGAAAAGTCAGGTGATTTATTTCAGCAAGTACAACCGGAAGACCTGATTCGCTACGGTTTAATTCCAGAATTTGTCGGACGGTTACCCGTGACGGGAACGCTGCATGAATTAACGGAAGAAGCGATGATTGAAATCATGACGCAGCCAAAGAACGCGCTGATTAAGCAATACCAAAAGCAGTTCGAGTGGGATGGAATTAAGTTACGTTTTACGGATGATGCTTTATCAATTGTGGCGCGGTTAGCTTGTGAGCGCAAAGTCGGCGCACGCGGCTTGCGGATGATTCTTGAAGAGCTAATGCTTGATGCGATGTATTCAATGCCTGGTCAGAAAAAAGTCAAAGAAATTGTTGTAACATCAGAGATGGTACTAAACCGTAATATGATGTTCTCGCTGGAAAAAGCGGGATAAAGAAGTGAGAAGGGCGGATCAAGCCACTGGTCCGCCTCTACCTTTCCCTCTCTCCTTCCTGATTAAAAAATCCCGATCATCCCAATTTGAATTTTGAAACGGCTAGACAGAGCCAGAGGAGTTATTTTATGCAGGAATTTCTGGAATTAGCAGACAGCGCACCTGATGATATTCTCAGTATCCCAATGGTTCCAATTCGTGATGTAGTCGTTTTTCCGCACTCCAAAACGGCTTTTGTCATTGGACGCTCAGCATCTGTGCTGGCACTTGAAGAAGCTCTCACCGGAGATCGGTTGATCTTCCTTGCTGCACAACATGATGCCACTGTCGAAGACCCGAAGCCGGAACATATTTATCCGTTCGGAACGATTGCATTTATCACTAATTCTCTGAAAAAACCGGATGAGCCGAATATCAAAGTTCTGGTTGAAGGTCGTGATCGTGCGGGGGTAATTCGCTTTATTGAGGAAGATGGTTATCTCCGCGCAATCGTCCGGCGGGTCCCGGTTCTGGCTGAAAATAATCGCCGAACGCTGACCCTGGTGAGCCGTATTCAGGGATTGGTTGAGCAGTATCTCAAGCTGGCGCAGTTGCAAAATCCTGAGCTTGTTTATGCGGCATTACGCGGTGGTGATCCGGGGATTGTCGTAGATTTATTAGCGCATGTTTTGAAATTGCCGATGGAGGACAAGCAGGAACTGTTGGAAACACCATCAGTTCATTCGCGGCTCACGAGAATGGTTGAACTGGTAGAAGTTGAAATCGAAAAGCTCAACCTTGATCGAACGGTTCAGACACGTGTCAAACGGCAGATGGAAAAGACGCAGCGTGATTATTATCTCAACGAAAAAATTAAAGCGATTCATAAGGAACTTGGGCGAAAGGACGAGTCCGCTGTGCACGATGAGCTTCGCGAAAAAATCGAAGCTGCCGGAATGAGCGGAGAAGCCCACGCGAAAGCTTTGGCAGAACTTGAGAAGCTGG
>JAYTCQ010000208.1:0-11276 GCA_043736395.1 Blastocatellia bacterium
ACTGCGGGCGGGCTTCTGCATTTTTACTGCAAAATAATTGTCAGTTGATAATGGGTAGTTGATAATGTTCCTCGCCCTACGCTTAGCTTTTGGTGTTTATTTTATGAATAAAATTCTTCGCCTTGCACTCTTCATTTCCTTTTGTTTTCTCCCGCTCCACGCGCAAACCAAACGCGGATTTCAACCCGAAGATTTATATCAACTCAAAGATGTCGCCGATGCCAATATTTCCCCTGACGGCTCCCGCGTAGCCTACACCGTCACCGAAGTCAGCGCTGATCGTTCCCGCAACGTCACGCATATCTGGATCGTCAAAACCGAAGGCGGCGAACCAACTCGCTTAACGAAAGATGATGCGAATGAAAATACTCCGCGGTGGTCACCGGATGGAAAATTGCTCGCGTATTACAAAGATGACGCGCTCTGGACAATCAATCCTGACATTAGCGAACCGCAAAAAATTACCCGCGTCGCCCGCACCAATTTCTTTTTTACCAAAGCCGGAGAAAGCTTCACGTGGTCGCCCGACAGCAAACAAATTGCGTTTCTAAGCGATCCGATTATTCTGCCTCCGAACCCAATGATGGAGCGTTTGACACGCGGTTTGAGCTTAGATGAATTGATGCGGCTCCCGACCGACACCAGAAATACGATTTTGAAAGCACAGGGAAAAACAGATGCACAAATGGTCGCGATGGAAGCGGAATATAAGGCACAACAAGCGAAAGCGAATAACTACACAACCGACGTCAAAGTCGTGACGCGGCTGCAATATAAATCACGGACTTCGTTTTCCGATAATTTGCAATCACACATTTTTATTGCGGACATCACGACGAAACAGGTGCGCCAATTGACGAGCGGAAATTTCGCTGAGCATTCGATCAATTGGTCTCCGAAAGGCGATGAAATTGTATTCGTCTCCAACCACGAACCCGATCCCGACAAAATCAACAATACCGATTTATTTTTTGCGAACATTACCACAAGCACAGTGCGACAACTCACCAAAACAAAAGGCTGTGAATGGCAACCTGTGTTTTCGCCGGATGGCAGTCAGATTGCATATCTGGCGACGACACGCGATGTGACGACGATTGATAGTGTGGCTGAAGATACGCATGCTTGGATGATTTCAGCACAAGGTGGAGCGGGAAAAGATGTCAGTGAAGGTGGGCGACTTACTTCTGTATATTGGCTCTTCTCGCAAAACCCTTTCTATAACGAATACAATGTTGGATTCTTATACCTTAAAGAAGGGGAAATCTCTTCTCTTGAGTTCCGTCTTCATAAAACTCAAGTAAGTCATTATTCTAAAGCCCGTGAAAAACCTATTAAGGCTTTTATCGCTAATAGTGATAACACTCCCCCTTCTTTATGGATTGATGGACCTTTACCGATTTTTCGCACATCACTTCCTGATCTAGAATTAGTAAAACTCTCTCAAATACGAGCGAGAATTCACGTCAATCAAGCACTCAAAGATTCTTTGATCTTTTCAGGGACGCATGAATACAAATTCGCCAACGAAAGTTTTGAAATTCAAGGCTGGCTCGTGCCGCCAATCAATCTCGACGAAAAGAAAAAATATCCGGTGATTCTTTACATTCACGGCGGGCCGCACGGGATGCACGGGTACAGTTTCAATCCAACAGTGCAAGCGCTCGCGGCAAAAGGCTACGGTGTATTGCTCATCAATCCGCGCGGCTCATCGGGCTACGGGCAAAAATTTTCGGATGGCTGCGTGAATGATTGGGGCGGCGGCGATTACCGCGATTTGATGCGCGGCGTAGATGTCGCGCTCGAAAAATTTCCTTACCTCGACAAAGACCGGATGGGCGTAATGGGCGGCAGCTACGGCGGCTATATGACGAATTGGATTGTCACGCAAACCGACCGTTTCAAAGCCGCGATTGCTTCCGCGAGCCTGTCAAATCTCATCAGTTTTTATTCGACTTCGCTCTATCAGGATTTAATTCACGCCGAATTCAACGGAATGCCGTGGGACAATTACGAAAAATTGTGGGATCGTTCGCCGCTCAAACACATCAAAAATGTGAAGACGCCAACGATGCTCGTCCACGGCGAAAACGACAACGACGTTCACATCACGCAAGCTGAAGAAATGTACACCGCACTGAAAATGCGCGGCGTAGACACGGTGCTGGTACGCTACCCCCGCGAAGGTCACGGCATCCGCGAACCAAAACATCGTGTGGATAATTTGCAGAGGAATCTGGATTGGTTTGAGAAATATTTGAAGTAGCACTGGGAGCGCAAGCGTCTCGCTTGCTGCGTTTGCGAGCGAAGCAACGCAAACGCCTCGTGGCAAGCAAGCACCCTAAAGAATAACGAATTCGGTTGCCACGTAACGCGAGCGGCGTTGCACGCGCTCGCGGGGCAAGCGAGACGCTTGCGCTCCCAGGTATTATTGCGGAGTGAATTGTTTCAGGCTAATCTCACTCGCAATCTGCTGACGCGCTTCATTCAGTGAAGTAAATCTTCCCGCCGCAACTGCTTGCACCAACACATTTCCAATCACCGTAGCCTCAATCGGTCCCGCTAAAACAGGCTTCTTGCACGCGTTCGCCGTTGCTTGATTTAAATAATTATTCTGCGAACCGCCGCCCACAATTTGCACTCCGCGAATAGATTTTCCAGTGAGATCTTCAATTGTGCGAATCACTGAAGCGTAACGAAGCGCGAGCGAATCAAGAATAATTTTAGCAATCGTCGCCGGATCATCACTCGACTGTTGCCCCGCTTCGGCGAGAATTTCTTTGATCGCAGCGAGCATGCTTGGAGGATTAAAGAGACGCGCATCATCGGGGAAAAATGTGATCGAAGACGATGGAAGGTTTGCGACATCGTTCAGCAAAATATCGTAATCAACGCTCAATCCTTGCGCCTGCCATTCCTTGCGACACGATTCCAGCAACCACAATCCCCTCACATTTTTTAAGAAACGAATCGTTGCAAATGCCCCGCCTTCATTGGTGAAATTGTGTTCGGCGGTAGCTGAATTGATAAGCGGCGCATCCAGTTCGACACCGACTAATGACCATGTACCCGAAGAAATATATGCCCAATCTTGCAGCAGCGGCGCGCCTGCGACTGCACTGCCTGTGTCGTGCGTAGCGGGTGCTATAACCTTCACATCTTGCAAGTTTAATTCTTCGGCGAGTTCAGGTTTGAGGAATCCGACTTCATCTCCGGCGGAAATAATTTCGGTGAATAAATGCTGCGGCAAATTGAGCGCGGCAATAATTTTTTCATCCCACGTCCGGCTGTTTGCATTCACCATCTGCATCGTCGTCGCATTCGTATATTCCGTGACTGCTTTTCCCGTCAAGAAAAAATTTATCAGGTCAGGCATCAGCAAAAGCCTGTCAGCATTGGTCGCAACCCCTTCATGCGCGTGGGCGCAAAGCTGCGAACTGGAGTTGAGCATCAAAAATTGAATGCCGGTTCGGGCATAAATTTCTTCGCGCGGCATCTGCTGAAAAAGCTGTTTGAAAATATTTGCTGTGCGTTCATCACGATAACAAATCGGGTCTTCGATTAGATTCCCAGCCGCATCAATCAAGCCGTAATCCACTGCCCAACTATCTACGCCGAGGCTGTGAATAGGGCGTCCGAGTTCGTTCGCACGCTTGGCAGCGGTGGCTAATCCAGTTTTAATTTCAGTAAAAATATGCGCGAAGTCCCACCGCAAATGTCCATCCAATTGACGCGGCGGATATTGAAAACGATGAATTTGCTCCAGTAAAAATTCACCGGAGGAAAGTCCAGCGAGAAAGACGCGCCCACTTCCCGCGCCAAGATCAACTGCTATGTAAAGAGACAGGTTCATCAAATTAAATCCACGCTATATCTATTGGTCCAATACAGTTATTGCCTCAAACGTGAAAGTTTCGTTTTCAGCTACGCCTTCGGTTTTAAAATCAATCTCAATCATTCCGTTAATCCTAAATTGGAGATTTGATTCAAAGAATATTTTTAGGGAGCAAACATTCACCCAATTATGGGCTGCCCCGAGGTAAATGCTGGCTTCCATATCAGGAAATTTTTGGCTATTTATTTCAAGTCTATCAAGCTCTAAGGGATCATCAATCTCCAATTTTATCCATTCAAAAAGCAGCGATGTTTCGACTGGTTGATGCTCGTATTCAATCCCTGAATTGAATAGCTCTAGCGGTATTTCAAAGGCGTGAAATCGGGTTAAGGGAAGACCTATGTTCGGATTTTCAAACCAGTGATAAGTAATTCTTCCAACTTTAGGTTTGGTTTTACTTTGAAGATCAATCTTTATCATTTATTTAGCCACATCAGCTTTTTGATCGAATCCCAAAATAGTTTCTCAAACGATGCCTGCAGAAATACCAATTGCGGCGGGACGCTCTTCAGCTTTATGTTTCCGGTAATTACTGGAGCGATACGTGGCTAAGGGATCAATCGCTCCACCTGCATTCTGTCTGGCTTTGGCAATAATCGGCGCGACATCCATGGTAAATGCCTGCTTCAGAGTTTGCAGTGCAACCATAGCATCACCACGTTCCTGCGCTTCACGCAGCGCCGCACGATCTACCAAATGCGCTTGCACATAAGCGCGTTGCAATTCAACTGCGCTCATCATTAACGATTCAATCGGGTCTGTCACGTTGTGCGATTGATCCAACATGTAAGCCGGATTGAAATCGGATGTGCCGTCTAATTCAGCATCTACGAGTTCGTTGAAAATTAAAAATAACTGGAATGGTTTGATGGAACCAGCGTCCAAATCATCATCGCCATATTTGCTGTCGTTGAAATGAAAGCCGCCGAGTTTACCCGCTTGAATCAAGCGCGCAACGATCATTTCAATATTGACGTTCGGCGCGTGATGTCCGAGGTCTACTAAACATTTGGCTTTTTCTCCGAGCTGCGTAGCGCAGTAATAACTCGTGCCCCAATCATTAATCACCGTCGAATAAAATGCAGGTTCATACATTTTGTGTTCCATAAACACGCGCCAATCATCTGGCAACGCGGCATAAATTTCGCGCATACTTTCGAGATAGCGTTCGAGTGTTTTGCGAAAATGTTGTTGCCCCGGAAAATTTCCTCCATCGCCAATCCACACTGTATGCGCCTTCGAGCCAAGTTTTTTGCCGATTTCAATGCACTCAATATTGTGTTCAATCGCCTGCGCCCGAACGGCTGCATCAGGATGCGTGAGGCTACCGAATTTGTAGGACAATTTTTGTCCGACCTGATCTTGAAACGTGTTGGAGTTCATTGCGTCAAAGCTCAGCCCGCGCTCATTCGCAAAACTTTTCATCGTCGCTACGTTATCGGGTTTATCCCACGGAATATGCAATGAAACCGCTCCGGTAGCGCGAACCAAATTATTGATCGTCGCGCAATCCGCGAGCTTTTCATAAATCCCGCGTGGTTCACCTAGCCCAGGAAAACGGGCGAATCGCGTTCCGCCTGTGCCGACGCCCCACGAAGGTACAGCGACTTGATAGGACTGTGCGCGTGCCGTGAGGTCTTCGATGTTAAGGTTGCGGCGCTGGAGCTGTTTGCCGAGATGTTCGTAATCTTCTTCGAGCCAGGACTTGGCTTTATTATTTTGTTCAGCAATGAAGCCATCAGAAATTTCAAACGTCATAAATACATCCTTAATACACTAATCTGCGCAAATTTTATCAAAGATTGGAACCGCAAAAAGCACAAAAGGCGCAAAATATTTTCATATATTTTGTGTCTTTTGTGCCTCTTGTGGCTAAATACTTTTATCGCAAAAATCCATCCTGCAATCCACCATCCACCGGAATCACATGCCCCGTAGTTTTCGACAGTCTTTTTGTCACCAACAGAAAAATTGCTTCGGCTTGATCATCCGGTTCAATCGCGGTTTGCGTCAGCGTACGCTTGGCGTAAAAGTTTGCGAGCTTACCGCGCAAATCTTCCGTCTCTTCGTCCTCGCTAAATTCAATCGCGTATTTAGCAAGCGATGCGATCACGCGATCCCGTGGAAACATTGTGCTTCCCTTAACGACAGTCGCCGGAGCTACCGCATTCACCCGCACGAGCGGCGACATTTCAATCGCTAATTCGCGCACTAAATGATTTGCAGCGGCTTTGCTGGTGTCGTAGGCGAGACTTCCCTTTTTCGCTACGACGGCATTGGCGCTGGTGGTGAGTACGATGTTGGCGGGCAAGCCTTGTCGTTTGAAAATTTTGTTCGCTTCGTCGGCAACGATGTACGCGCCTGTCACGTTGATCGCAAAAGTTTTGTCCCACAAATTATCTGCAATGTAGCCCGCTTTATCGGGCGGAACAAAAATCCCGGCGGTCACTACCACCGTATCAATTCCCCCGTATGCCAGCATCACGTCGGCGAACATTTTTTGCACGCTCTCACGATTTGTGATGTTGCATGCAAGGCCAATCGCCGAGCCGCAATTGCTCAGCCCAGTGCCTGCCACGCCGATGCCTTCGCCGTATTGTTTGATGATTTCCTGCGCGGATTCTTTGGCAGAATTTTCATCCAAATCTACGCAAACAAGGTGCGCGCCTTCTTTCACCAAACGATGCGCCGTAGCTTTGCCGATGCCTGCGCCTGCGCCGATGACTACGATGACTTGGCGATCTAATTCTTTTTCGGCGGGCATTCGTCGCAGCTTGGCTTCTTCGAGCAACCAATATTCGATGTCGAAGGCTTCCTGCTGATCCATCGCTTCGTATTCGTCAATCGCTTCTGCGCCGCGCATGACTTCAATCGCGCAGTTATAAAATTCAGCCGCCACACGCGATTCGCTTTTGTTTTTGCCGAACGCGATCATGCCGACGCCGGGGATCAAGACTACGGTTGGATTCGCGTCGCGCATCGCCGGAGAATCAGGATGTTTGCAGCGGTCATAATACGCCGCATAATCTTTGCGATATTGCACGATGCCCGTTTCGATCAATGTTTTCAGGGCTTCGGTGCCACCGCTCGCAGGATTCCAATTCACGAACAGAGGTTTAATTTTAGTCCGCAAAAAATGATCGGGACACGAAGTACCAAGTTCAGCCAGGCGCGGCGCGTCGTTGCTATTCACAAAGCGTAACATCTTCGCATCGTCCTGCACGGTTCCAATCATTCGCTTATTCGATGAAACCTTACCGCGCAGCCAGGGCAACAATTCGACTAATAATTTTTGGCGTTCGGCTTCGGGAAGAGTTTGATGTTTTTGTCCACCGAAAGTTTTTTCGCCTTGGTCTTTTGATTCAATGTAGCGCGCGGCGGTGTCAATAATTTCCAGCGCGGTTTCGTAACAAGTCTTGTCGTTATTCGCCCACGAAGACATGCCGTGATGACCGAGGACAATGCCTTTGGCTTTCGGGTTGTCCGCAATCATGGATTCAATCATCAGCCCAATATCAAAGCCCGGACGTTGCCACGGAATATATAAAACTTCGTCGCCGAAAATTTCTTTCGTCAAGCGTTCCTGATTGACCGAAGCCGCAATCGCAATGACAGAATTCGGATGCAAATGGTCTACATGCTTGAATGGCACGAAGGTGTGCAGCGGCGTATCAATCGAACAGGCGCGAGGATTCAGGTTGTAGACGCAATGGTTGTAAAGCGGAACCATCGCGTCTTCGATTTCTGTTTTCGCGCCTTTGCTTGGATGATTGGCGTAGAGCGGTTTCATCGCACGAACTTTGTCGAGATAGAGCGAAGCAAAGCCATCGCGCTTCGCTGTACGCAAATCCCCGCCGGAGCCTTTGATCCATAAGACTTCGACTTCTGCGCCCGTGAGCGGGTCTTTCTCCATCAGCTTCGATGAAGTGTTTCCGCCACCCGTATTCGTCAGCGTCAAATCATCGCCGAGCCGATTGGAGCGATACACGAGACGATCCGCACCGGATAATTTGTCGGCTTCTTCGTCTTTCCAAAGATATTGCACATATTTGTAAGAATCTTTTTTACTCATTCAAAAAATCAAGCCTCCATCTCGTTAAGAGATTGTGTATTTGTTTTATGACCTCACCTTACAGTTGGCATGTTATTCATCTCTTCTATTTTGTGTTGACGCATATCAAGATAATTCTGATTTATCTGTGTTTTGATATTTCAGCCAATGCCTCATTGCGAAGCAAAGTGTCTTCAATTGTACCAGCAAGACTATAAGCTTGTTCCATTTCCTCTTTTTGTAAATGCGCTTTTATGATTCTGAAAATTGCCCCTGATTTATGTTGTATTGAGTTCATTTCTTTTGTCACATTTAACGCCTGATCGAAAAGTTGTGCTTCAAGCATTTTAGCAACGATGTAAATTCGTATCTCATCACGAAAAATAATGTTTAGTTTGAAATCATAAGTGAGACATTTATCTGATAAATGAAGTGCTTCATCAAAATCACCGCTATCGGCACAACGCATTGCGGCGCGGTATAGTTCGCCGCCTTTTACTGCTTCGGGAGAAACTCGAATAACTTCATCTAAATATTTCATCACTTGCTTCTTGCAGTTTCATTGAGCGGGAGCTACCCAACATAAGTTGACTATTTCTTTTCCCACACATTGACCGGCCCTAGCAAGCCCGATGACAACAATGGCGAATTTGCCTGATAAAAAGGCATCGTCGTGCAGGTGTAAATCGTACAGTGCAGTAAATCAGCTTTAGTTCGTAGGTCGGCGCATATCATTATCTTCATCGTTTCTTCGCAGCAGCAACCTTCGGCACAAAAATCGTTAGATCAATTGCGTTCGCCATCGCTTCATATCCCGCATCGCCTGGATGCAACCAATCGCCCGCGTGAAAGGCTTCGATAAATTTTTTAGGATTTTTGGGATCACGTGTTGCCGCATCAAAATCCACGACGCCATCAAACGCGCCGCTAGTGCAAATCCATTGATTGACGGCGGTGCGCGCCACTTCACCTTTTTCTGTGAATGCACGCGAACCATCGAACGGAGTCAGCGTACAACCGATAATTTTCAAGCCGCGTGCATGTGCGTGTTCGATGATTTGTTTGTAGCCCGCCAGCAAATCTTCGGCAACCATTTTGGCATCCGCTTCCGGCTGACGCGTGCGACCGCTAATGTCGTTGATGCCTTCCATCAGCAGCACAAATTTTGCGCCGGGTTGCGTCAACACATCGCGTTCTAAGCGTGCTAATGCACTCATTCCGCCGAGTACGCCGCCGCCGTCGCGCAGCACTTGATTGCCGGAAATTCCAACGTTCACGACGCCAAAATGTGCGGTGCGTTTATCGCTTTGCAAACGCTTCGTGAAATACGCTGGCCACGTGTGATCGGAGTTCGGCATGGAGCCGTGACCATCGGTGATTGAATCGCCGAACGCAACAATTGTCGCCGCGTTTGCAGGAGCGAGAACATCTACACCCGCGAGCCAATAATACGAAAGCGAAGTCGCTGCATCCGCAATTTCAGCCGTGCCCGAAAAGTCGCCTTCCTTTGATAAATAAGAAGTATGTTCGCCAAACAAATGCGTACTCGTCGTGCTTTCTTTCGGCGCATACAAACTCACCGCCAGTTCAGCGAGCGGCGCGACTTTGAATTCAATCGGATCACTGAGCATCACTGCACCCGGCGCAATCGTGCAAAAAGTTCGACCGCTAAATGTAAGCGCACGATCTGAAGCGGGAATAATCGCAGAATCTTTGCCGCGCAAAGCAATGTGCGCGGCTCCGATTTCTAAGGGCTTACTGCCAAACGCATTTACTAATCTGACGCGCACGCTACGCCCGCCAACACTGGCGCGGACGATCATTCGCACAGTTTGATTATTGACGCTTGACCACATTGACGGGATTGCCAAATTGATTGGCGGCGGTGGATTTTGCGGCGGACGCGGCGCGGTCGGACCGTTGTAAATCAATTGCTGCGCAGTTCCCCACGTCGCTACCCAATGCTCGCCATTTGATTGCGCGGTTGCGCTGACAAAAAATATTGCGCATAAAAAAATTGTCAGCATCTTAAATTTGTGATTTCGCAAGTTCATATTTACCACGACATTAAGCCCATTTGTTTTTTGCCCAGCTCCGATAAATCTTCGAGCATAGCGCGATTTTTGAAATCCACTTCGTTAACGACGACTCGCCCAAGCCATTCCATCGGGCATTTTGCCGACGTCAATACGACCGACGATTTCCAGCGATTTCAAATCAATGATGGCGACATAATCATCCGGCGTACAAGCAATGTAAACACGTGCGCCGTCCGGTTGCATTTGAATGCCTGCCGCTCCACGTCCGAGCTTAATTCGCTTCATTTCACTGCGCGAAGCCACATCAATAATCGTCGCGTCCGAACCATTCAGAATTGAGATAAATGCGCGTTTCCCATCAGGCGTGAATTTCAACCGATTGGCTCCTTTGACATTGGCGTCCAGCGTGTTTGTAACTTTTTTGCTGGCGACATCAATGATCGAAACCGTGCCATCCTGAGAATTCGCCACCCAGATTTCTTTGCCATCGGGTCGAACATCAAATCCTTCCGGCCCTTTGCCCACAGGGATCAGCGTTTGATCCCAATCTTCACGACCTGGACGCAGCGCAGATTTCTCAATCATACTCACCGTACCCGAACCCATATTCGTAGTAAAAATCGGTGCGCTGGCCTCCGTCACGAAAAGCATGTGCGTTCTGCGCTGCCCTGTGCCAAAAACAAAATCTACTTTCTTCGTGGCTGGATCATAGCTGCCGATCACGTTCGCCGCTTCCGCCGTGAACCAGACTCTTCCGCCTGCGAACATAATGCCGTGTGGCCCGCGCAACGCTCCCAAATCAATTGAGGGCAAAGCTTTCTGCTCGACCAAATCAAGCACTGCAATTGTGTTGTACGCACCGCCGCCATAATTGGTCACGTAGGCGAATTTCCCATCAGCTGAAGCGATGACTTCATGCGGGTCTGGCCCGACGGGCATGCGGGCAATCACCTTTAGGCTGACCGGATCAACGATTGCCAGGGTGCGTTCCGTTTTTGAGAGAATCAGCAAGGACTGTGACGGCGTAGTTTCTATCGGCAGATAGCCAAAAAGACTACTGAGTAAAAGTAGTGAAATTATTTTGATGTGTAGTAAGGCAGCCATAAATGTTCCTTTAGTGTAGCGTAGGCGTCTCGCCTGCGGTTTGCGAGCGAAGCAACGCAAACGTAGTGCGAAGGAAATTGTTAACAAGAAAGTGAACTCTTGCGTAATGTGTTTGCATTGCTTCGCTCGCAAACCGCAGGCGAGACGCCTCGCTACCTTGTTGCTCAACTTTTTGTTTCGTTACGTC
>JAYTCQ010000209.1:0-14820 GCA_043736395.1 Blastocatellia bacterium
GCACAGCAGGAATGGGACAAGCGGCTGGCAGACAAACACTTTATCAGGCGGAAGGTTACGATATTGATTTACGCTTTGAACAGTTTGAAGACACGAATATGGAAGAATTAATTGGTCAAATCTTACCGAACCAGGCAAGCGGTATCGAACTTGCAGGAATTAGTGTTTCGCTAATAAAGAAAGATCGGACAATCAGTCAAGCGCGTACAAATACGCAAGGTATTTTTAAATTTATTGGTGTCGCTTCGGGGGCGTACAATTTAAAAATTTCTGCACCGGAAGGCGAGATCAATATTCAAGAGATCACGACTGCGGGAAATTCGTAGCAGTAACCAGCTTTGTCTCAGTAAGTATCTCTTAGTAAGTATCTGTAGTGAGTATCATGGAAATTCACGAACGATTACAGGAATTAATAGCCGCCAGCGCGATGGGCAATTTCAGCTATGAGGCGGCGCTGGATCGTTCGGAAATCAATTACTCGCTGATCGAATTACTCAAAAAAACTGTTGACCGCTTTGTTCGCTCCGATGTTCGTCAGGCTTTGAATCTAGCCGAGCTGACGCATCGTCTCTCCAGCCGAATTTCTGATCCGTTCGCACACGCTTTGGGCTTACGCGCCAGAGCGCAGGCGTTGCATTACCTCGGGAATTATCCGGAAGCCAATGAATTTTATCGCCAGGCCAAAGATATTTATGAAACGGGCGGCAAACCCGTCGAAGGGGCTCGCATTGCGCGGGCGATGATTGATTCATTGACGCTGCAAAGCAATTACGATGAAGCTTTGGCCTTAGCCGCAGAGGCGCGCGTTGTTTTAGAAGCAGCGAATGAAGAAGTGCTGTTAGCGCAACTGGAAACCAATGTCGGCAATTTGTATTACCGTTTGGATCAATACCAGGCAGCCTTAAATTGTTACCTGCGCGCCCAAAAAGTTTTTGCCGCGCACAATGATAAAACCGCACTGGCGATTATTACTTTCGATTGTGCCAACTGCTATTCGAGCCTTGATGATTTTCGTCAGGCACAACTTTTTTATCAGCAGGCGTATGAATATTATACGGCGCAGGAAATGACGCTGGCCGCCGCGCATGCGACCTATAGCATTGGTTATCTGCATTTTCTCAAAGGCGAATATCATCAGGCAATTCGTGTCCTGCACGAAGTTCAGGAAGAATTGACAAAGCTCGGTGATGAACGACATTGCGCGTTGTGCCACTTAGATCTGGCCGAAATTTATTTGCGATTAAACGTGCTGGATGAAGCCGTACAAATGGCGACCCAGGCGCGGCAACGATTTCAAAAATTAGGGAATCCCTATGAATCCGCCAAAGCGTTGGTCTGGCAGGGACTCGCTTATTTACATCAAGCTAAGCCGGAACAGGCTGAGCAAGCGCTGCGTACCGCGCAAAAGGAATTTCAGACCGAAGGCAATGAAGTCTTTTTGGGGTTGATTGATCTTTATCTGGCGGAATTGGCACTCAGTCGAAACCAGACAGAAGCCGCCTTAACATTGGCTGGAAATGCTGATGAGCTTTTTTCACGACTAAACTTAAAGTCCAAAAAATGTGCGGCTCAATTGGTCGTTGCCAGAGCGTTATTACAAAGCGGTCAGTGGTCACAGGCGCGAGAAATATGTTCATCGGTGCTCGAAGCCAGCGTGCCGATGAATGCGCCGTGGCTCAGTCATCAGGTGCATGACATTTTGGGCGATGTCTCGCTGGCTGAAAACGATCCGACGCGTGCTTATGAACATTATGTGCAGGCCATCAGTTTTATTGAGCATATTCGCAGCAGCATCCGCGTTGACGAATTTCGAAGCGCATTTTTTAAAGACAAATTGCGCGTCTATGAAAAGCTGATTCGGTTGTGTTTAGAGCACGGCAGCGCTGACAAACAAGCCGAAGCATTTTTCTATCTCGAAAGTCGCAAAGCGCGGACGCTCGTAGATTTGCTGATTAATGAATTGGAAGTCGCACCCGTTCCTGATAACGGCGCTAACGATGAACTCTATCAACGCTGGCAAAAACTGCGCGAAGAATTGCACTGGTTTTACAGCAAAGTAAATCAACACGAAACGAGTCCAAAAAGCCGGTTGTTAACGGTGGATCAAAACCTGCGGGCAGAAATTAGCTCTCGTGAAAATGCGCTGAGCGAAGTGGCGCGACAAGCGCAAATTCAAGCTCCGGATTTTGTGTGGCTGCAAAGTTCTTCAGGGATGACCATCACGGAATTGCGATCAACATTGGCTGATGACGAAGCGGTCATTGAATATTACTTTGATGATAATGATCTCAAAATTTTTGCGATTGATAAAAATAATTTGTACGTAAAGCAAAGCGCGTGCGGACGTGATGAAATCAAACAATTAATTTTGGAATTGAAATTTCAACTGGAAAAATTTCATTACGGGCCAGCCTATATCGCCGCGCATCAGGCAAATCTGCAACTCAGCACGGATGCCAGTTTGAGAAAACTTTACGAAGCCTTGTTCGCTCCAATCGCGAGTTTAGTTACCGACAAAAAATTGATTTTCATCCCGTTTGATGTGCTGCATAACGTACCGTTTCAGGCGCTTTACGACGGCGAAAATTATTTACTGGATAAACATGAAATTGCCACCGTACCCAGCGCGCGTCTGCTCGCAATTTGCGCACGTAAGCCGATGCGGGTTCCGGGACGCGCTTTGATTTTTGGCGCAGCGGATGAAATTGCACCGAATATCACGGAAGAAATTCAGGCGATCAGCACTTTATTTCCGCAGGCGAATTGTTTCACCGGCGCGGCGGCTGACGTCAGAACTTTGGCTGAGCATTTGCCCGCCAGTGATGTTGTTCACATTGCCAGCCACGCCGTTTTTCGGCAGGATAATCCGATGTTTTCGGCCTTCAAATTAGCTGGCACGTGGTTAAATTTTTATGATGTCTGCGCACTTCGCATTCAATCTGCCTTAGTCACTTTGAGCGGTTGCAGTACAGGCACGAATCGCATTCATGCTGGCGATGAAATTTTAGGTTTGGTACGCGGATTTTTGACGGCGGGCGCGTCTGCTTTGGTCGTGAGCCTGTGGGCAGTCAATGATCCCGCGACTGCAAAATTGATGACCGCCTTTTACGCCCGGCTTCAGTCCGGCGCTCCACCGCGTCAGGCTTTACGCGATGCGGCATTGATGATCAAACAGCAATATCCTCACCCCTATTATTGGGCCCCATTTGTTTTTATCGGACACACAAACAATGTAACAAGCTCTGATGGCTGTCCCCCTGGCAAGCTGAATTGAGTAGAGGAAGGAGAAATCAGAATGAAATCGAAACTTTACATACTATTTATTTTTACTTTTTTGACGGTGTTTGGCTCTCAACTAGTTCTTGCTAGAGGGAGCGACAGTTTTCGCCCAAATGAAATTAACGTCAATCTGGCGGTTGGCGTAGACATTGCCACGATCAACGCCAGATACGGAACGACTACGCTGGAGAAAATTCCGGGCACAAATCTTTATCGCTTGCAGTTGCCAGCAGCAACTACGGTTGAGCAGTTCAAAGCTCAGGTGGAGTTCGATTTAGCGATTGATTTTGCTGAGCCAAATTATAATTATCAGTCGCCGGAAGTTCGCCAAACTACGCACGCCTTCACCGATCAAACTACCCATGCTTTTACGGATGGAGATTCTCCGGGAAATTTTTTTGGTCAGCAACCGGTGATGAATCTGCACTTAAAAGAGGCCCACAATTACAGTCGTGGCTTGGGGGTACGTGTTGCGGTGATTGATACAGGCATTGATTTTAGCCATCCATTATTTGCGAATCGCATCGCGTATCCGGTTGCAGATTTTGTAGATAACGATGGCAATCCGAATGACCAATTGGGCGGTTTTGCCACAGGGCACGGAACTTTTGTGTCAGGATTGATCGCCTTGACCGCGCCACAGGCAGGCATTATGCCAATCCGCGCTTTCAGTAATGACGGATTTGCCACGAGCTTCAATATTGCCAAAGCGATTCGCTTTGCGACGGACAATAATGTGCAAATTGTTAACATGAGTTTTGGTTTACTGACGCAGGATTATTTAATCAAAGACGCGATAGAGTATGCCTCGGATCAGAATGTGGTACTGATAGGCGCGGCGGGCAACGACAACGCTAACAAAATTCATTTCCCGGCATTTCGCAGCAACGTAATTGCCGTGACTTCAACAGGCGCAGGTGATGTCAAAGCTCCTTTCGCAAATTTTGACAGTGCGGTGGATGTGAGCGCTCCTGGCGTGGACATTTACAGCGCTTATCCGGGCAACCGTTGGGCATGGTGGAGCGGCACTTCCTTTTCGACGCCTTTAGTGGCAGGCGAAGCGGCCTTGCTCTTATCGCTCAATCCTTCCGTTAATCCCGGTAAGCTTTCCAACACGATTACCAGTTCCGGTGTTAATCCTGATCGTTTCAACCCGTCATATAAAGGCAAACTTGGAGGCGTACGGATTGATTATCTGGCGGCGGTTAATGCTCAAATTTTTGGACGATAAGTAACCATTTTATAAAGTAAGAAAAAAGGCTGGATGTTGACAACCTGACAACATTCAGCCTTTTATTTTGTATTCCTCATAAATCATGTAACTATCTCCATTAAGAATTATTTGGAGTCTCAAAATATGAAAATCTTCCATCAAAAATTTATCATTTCTTTGGTTAGTTTATTGCTGTTGAGCTGTGCGGTTGCCGGGCAAACCAAAGGCAAAAAATCTTCGACGTCCACTTATAACATCGTTGCCGGTGAAAGTAGTTTTACCGTTTTTGTGGCGAAAGATGGAGCCTTGGCGAGAATGGCGCACGATCACAATATGGGCGTCAAAGGATTCAGTGGAAAAATCACAATCCCGAATAACAGCGCGAGCGCGGGAACACTTGAACTGGATGCCGATGCCCGTTCATTGGTGATCCTCGACCAGATCAGCGCAAAAGATAAAGCTGAAATTACGAACAACATGAACAACTCCGTGCTGGAGTCAGCCAAGTATCCGAAGATTACTTTTCGTTCAACTTCGATCAGTAATTTTAATCAGAACGGGAACAATGCGAACTTGACCGTGAATGGAGATTTGACTTTGCACGGCGTGACAAAACGCGTCGCCATTCCGGTGAGTGTCTCGCTGGCAGGTGCGAATTTGCGCGCGACAGGGCAATATACACTGCGGCAAACGGATTTTGGAATTAAACCGTATTCAGCTTTTCTGGGCGCGATTAAAGTGAAAAATGAAGTCGTGATTAAATTCAATATCGTCGCGAAATAATGCAGAAGCCCGCACGTAGTAAGGCATCTTTTCACCACAAGTAAATTGTTAAGTACTGGCGCCCTTACTGCGTGCGGGCTTCTGCATTTAGAGCCAAACAATTTTCATTGCTAAAATCCCAATAACAATTGAGACCCCAATCAGAGCACGGTATTCACGGTATTTTAAATACAGGCTTTGCTCAAAGCGCATCCCATCTTTTTTCCAAGCCGTGAAGCGCGGAAAAAGCAGCGGAACATTTTTCTCATAGTCAGGAAAATCCGCCGGAAATAAAACATGCATGTGCACGGCTTCGGCTTGCATGACAGGCAAATACACGGCGAAGAAAAATCCTAATAGTAAGATTCCCAGCCACCAACTCCCACCACAAATCACAATCCCAAACGCCAGAATCAGGCTACCGAAATACAACGGATTGCGTGTGTAAGCGTACGGTCCCGAAACTGCAAGTTCTGCATTTTTGCGCAGATGCCCCGAAGCCCAAGCGCGAATCGCAACACCACACAAGGCTATCGGCGCACCGATGAAGATTGTCTGCCACGAAGGTTGAGAGAAAATTAAGAAAAGGATTGCAGTAAGAAATCCGAGGGGGACGCGCAATCTTTGGAGGGTTGATTTGTTCATAAATACTTAAAAAACTGGGAATGCCAGCATCCTGCTGGCTGTTTGCGCGCGCAGCGTCGCAAACATAGTGGCGAGCAAGCACACTGAAGAATAACCGACTCTCTCGCCACGTCACGCGAGCGGCGTTTCACGCGCTCGCGTAGCCAGCAAGATGCTGGCGCTCCCAGTCACTAAAATTCTTTTCTCTACACCTTGCCACACACTCTCAATCGGAATCTTCATACACGAAATATGACTACAACTTCTACGAAAGCAATCCACACGGCAATCCAAATCGAAACGTTCGATGACGACATCATTTTCAGCAAACGGACCATTACGAAGCGCAGGAGTTGGTCCGTAAATTCCGACAATCGGAGTGCCTGCGGCGGCGGCTAAATGTAATGGCCCTGTATCTCCGCCGATGAAGATTTTTGCGAGTTGTGCGAGTGCGAAAAATTGTTTGAGGGTTGAATCTAACATTTTAACTGCACCGCTGCGCGAAGCATTCACGACGGATTGCGCCAGCGATTCTTCGCCGGGGCCGTATGTTACTACGCTATGCCAGCCGTATGCTTCCCACAAACGATCTGCGATGGCGGCGAAGCCTTCAACGTTCCACAATTTCGTCGGCCACCCGCCGCCGGGATTGATGATGGCTACGGCATTGTTGCGCGTCGCCAATGTTTGTTCGGCAAACGTAATATCTTCAGCCGAAAGTCCAAGCGGAAATTCGTATTCGCCTTCCGTTGAAAATCCCAAATGCTGGATGAGACTTAGGTTTTTTTTGATGATGTGATCGTTGTCGTTGACGGTGACGAGTTCATTCAATAAATACGCGCTGGCGGGTTCGCGCAAAGATTTTTTATCAAATCCAATCCTGCGCGGCGCACGCGAAAGCCACGTCATCATTCCTGATTTTAGCAGTCCTTGAAAATCCAGCGCGACATCAAATCCGCGTAGTTTGGCGAGAGAATGTTTGATGGCGGTTCGCGTATTTTTACTAAATAATTCTTTGCGCCACCCGCGTGTATCCACTTCGATTAATTCATCAATCGCAGGATTATTTCGGAGGAGTTTCGCCGCGCCGCCGCGTTCGACTACCCAGGCGATGTGGGCAGACGGGAGCGCGCGCCGCAGTGCTGCAAGTGCAGGCAGCGTATGCACGACATCGCCGATGGCTCCGAGTTTGACGATTAAAATTCGCATTCAATCACAAGAAATGATCCACGAAGGACACGAAGATGCACGAAGAAAGGCAAGACTGTAATCCAGAATTTGAATCAAAGAACTAAACCATGTAGGCAAGAACTTCGTGTTCCTTCGTGTCCTTGGTGGATAGTTGATTTCGATAATCGCTAATTCGTTAACATCACATAAAATTTATTGTCTTTGCCGACGAACGCAACCGCTTTATCTTTGCCGGGCATTGCGCTCACAATTCCCTCATCGTTAAATTTTCCATCGTTCGCATAGCGCGCCCAATGCAATTTCGCGTTTTGTTTCCAGAGCAGAAATACCTGGGATTTATTCGATAAAATCAATGAGTAATTGGCTGCGCCTTCACCCGTCGGAGCAGAAATTCGCGGAGCAAATCCTGCGCTCATATTGGCAGCGGAAGACCAATAGATTTTTCCCTGGCTCATCCAGCTTAAAAGTACACGTTGATTGTTGGCGACCTGAAAATCTGCGCCGCTCATCGGGCAGCCTTCGAGGCTCCATTTGTCGTCACTGACGCGGATAGCCTTAAAGTTGTTTTCCAGCTTGCGACCCTTGAGTAAATAAAAATCACGGATGCTGTGCCAGCCTGTGCGAAACGCGATGTAAACATCGTCGCCTTGCAGCCGCGCTTCTAATCGGCAACAGGCACAGGCGCGTCCGACGAAGTCGTATTTCACAATTTCGTCTTTGCTAAACGTCTCGCCGTTATTCGTCGAACGCGCCAAAATGATGGCATCGGTCACAGGATTTTCAGGGTCTTTTGGCAGCCGCGCATCCAACCAAAATACCATCACGTTCCCCGCGTTATCTGCAACAATTGTCGGGCTGTCGCAACCAATCGGAGTCTCTTGCATATTGCGTTCCGGGGCAAAAGTTTTTCCGCCGTCGGTGCTGCGCGTGTACCATACGCCGCCGCCCATTTTGTAATGTCCAAGCCAAACAGAATGAATGATTCCGTTTTTGCCAATGACGATTTTCGCACCGCGCTCACCGCCTACCGTGACAGTTCCGGCGCGTTGATTTAATTTCACTGGCGCAGAAAATGTTTTTCCGTTGTCACGTGAATTGACATAGAACGCATCATTTTCTTTGCCGTACGTTAGATGCAAAGTGCCGTTTTTATCGTATGCGATTTCCGGTACGCGTCCCTGATTTGGCGTACTAATCGGGATGATCGGCTGAGCGTTAACCATCATTCCAGCCCAAACAAAAAAGAATAAAGCTGCGAGTTTTTGCATCATAATTTCTCCAATAAAGATAAGGATTTTTCGGCGACGGCATTAACGGTGATGCGCGTCATGCAACGATGATCAATTGGACATTCGCGGTGCATGCATCGTTTGCATTCGATTCCTTCGGCACGAATGAATTCAGAATTTTTGCCGAGCGGCGCGGTTTCGAATTCATTCGTCGGGCCAAAAATTGTTAAGGTCGGAACGCTCAGCGCGGCGGCTACGTGAGCCGGGCCGGTGTCGTTGGTAATGACTAAATTCGCTTTGGCAAGGATGCCGATTAATTCTGGAATTGTACTTTTTCCGGCTAAATTCAAAGCACTCGCTGGACGCTTCATTTGTGAAATGACACGTTCAGCATTTTCACGTTCTGCGCCTGCGCCAATCAAAATAATTTTCGCATCCAGTTCGTGAACCATTCGATCTGCCAGCTCCGCAAAATAATTTTCCGGCCAGCATTTCGCGCGGCTGTTGGTAGCTCCGGCGTTGAGTACGATTAATTTATTATCACCATTGTTGATGCCGAATTGACGGAGCAAGATTGACGCTGATGAAAGCTGTGAATCCTGTACGGTCATCACAGGAATAGACCGCGGATTGGGCGGATCAAGCAGGTTTTCGCTGATCTGATTTTCCTCATCACTCATCACTCGTTTCTCATGACTAACCCGCTCCGCTTCGATGACCAAATCTAAATAATCATTAGTCTGGTGACGATTGGGCAAGGGAGTTTTTAATTTGTGTGTGAGAAGAAAACCGCGTCCCTGCGTGTCGAATCCGATGCGCAATTTTGCGTTGCCAAGAAATGCCAGCAAAGCCGCTTCAAATGCATTTTGAAAAAGGATTGCCAGCTCAAATTGCTCGCGCCGCAATCGCTGCATAGTTTCAATGAAGGCTTTTTTCCCTTCCTCTTTGCGGCGGTAGAGAACGATTTCATCAACCTGTGGAAATCCTGTGAATATTTCAGCGGCACGGGGCGGAGCAAGCAAAGTAATGCGCGCATTTGGAAAGGATTCGCGCAGCCGCAGCATCGCCGGAATCGTCATCACTGCATCGCCCAGCCAGTTTGTGCCGCGCACGAGAATTTTTTTGACGTTGGATTTCATCTGCGGCGATTGTCTTTGATCGAAGACGGGAGCGCAAGCGGGACACTGACCATAAACCTTATCAAAACTAAGAAACTATCCACGAAGGAACACGAAGTTGGCACGAAGGAAGGAAATCAATTACTTGAAGATGGAAAGAAGAAGTAAGACCACCAAAAAAAATCGTCACTGCTTGCAACTCCCCCAAGTGCAAACTGCGACGATCTTTTGAGTTATTAGCTCGGCATTATTAAAATCTTAATTGACGGCGTTGTCAATGACTATATTTTTATTTGGAACCATTTTGATCTCATTTTACATAAAATTTATTTCCAAGCCGAAAGCGAGCAATCGTTAAGACTGACATCCAGAAGAAAATAATCAATAATCCCCCAAATTCACGTCCGACTTCGACGCGCTCGTCTTTCATTTCAAAGGCTTGAAATAATTCTGAGAAACCAACTTTACCAATGACCTGCGCCGCCAGCGAAAATGCCCAGACTAGCGCAATTGAAGTAATCATCGCAGGTAAGTAAGCAGGCAATTTGCCAAGCGCGAAGAGGACGCAAGCGATCATGGCCGCGCCGTACATCATCATCCAAACCAGCGGATCAGGATCGTTGTACTGCACGATGACGCTGAACAGAAAAGCGATAATCATGAGGTAATTGACGTACTTCAAAATGGTCATGACTATTTACCTAAGCGCAGCCGTCCGAAGGCTTCGGGCGTGTGATAATTATCGTTGTTGACGGGCTGCCAGTTAATGAATTTTCGATTCGGAGCCGCACCCTGAATCCGATAAAAATTGATTCGCATTTCGTTGCCGGCTTTGGCGGAGCGCGTATCAATTTTGTTCATCGGAATGCGCATTTCGCCATACCAGATTTTATTGGACTGATCCAATTTCGCTTTGACTTCGTAGCCGGAATTCCACGCGACATCGTGATTGGCAGGTGTCGTTCCGCGATCAATGAACAGGTCTACCCATTCGCCCTGCGGCGAAACCTGAAATTCAGTGTAGCGTTTTATGTTCTTGAAATCTGTGCCGATAAAGGCCTCGGCCACATCGAATTCCCAGAGCTTGTCCGTTTCAGTGGTCGTCGAAGGATTCGCTTTCAAATTCAATGTTTCGTATTGGCAGACAAACAGCAGATACAAATTTTTCGCCGTCCAGCGTGAACGAATTTCGGTGCGATGATTGGGGACAGCTTCGCCTCGTCTGCCGGATTCGGTAACGACTCCGGTGGTGGATTTCCACGCCGGAGAATTTGGATCAGCGGTGAGCGGAAAATCAGCTTTGACACGTGAACTGGTAATGACGGATTGGCTGTGCGCCGCGACGCACAACGTGAACAGAGCAAGAAGCGTGATAAGTTTTTTCATGTTTGATTTCCTGGAAAAAATTGACGCGGGAATCATCGCTCAATTTGATATTTGTGGCAATGCTAGTAAGCTGGACAAAAGTTCGCAGTTCGCAGTTTTTAGTTCGCAGAGTTTGATTTAATACTACTATGCCGAAGTTAACTATTCCTCAGATTGAAGAATTTCTTGAAGAACATTTTCCCGCTATCAATCGAATTTTCAAGATAGAAGACATCACTGACACGCACGTGCATGTGCGGATGGGACAAAGTGTTGCGAGCCTGCGTCCAGGCGGTACAATTTCGGGACCGACATTGATGACGCTCGCAGATACGGCGATGTACGCGTTAGTGCTGGCGCAAGTCGGAACCGATGGACACGCCGTGACGACGAATTTAAATATCAATTTTCTGCGCAAGCCAAAACCTGTCGATGTCATTGCTGAAGTTCGCTTATTGAAATCCGGTGCGCGCTTAATAGTTGGCGATGTCACGATGTATTCCGATGGCGAAAAAACGCCTGTGGCGCACGCGACAGTGACCTATTCCATACCACCAAAAGGATAAAATTTTATGCGTATTTTGGGACTACTATTTTTACTTTTCTCTGTCAGTATTTTTGCTCAGGAAAAAGAATTACCAGCCGATATTCTTTTTAAAAACGGCAATTTCTATACCGTCAACGAAGAACAACCAAATGCCGAAGCCGTCGCTGTGCAGTACGGCAGAATCATTTATGTCGGCTCAAATCTCGACGCTAAAAAATACGAAGTCAAAGGCGTAAAGGTCATTGATCTGAAAGGCCGAACCGTAGTCCCTGGGATGGCGGATGCGCATTATCATTTGTCCGGTGTTGGCTTTCGTGAAATGAATTTAAATCTCGAAGGTACGACCAGCCTCGCGGATTTTCTGACGAAAGTGAAAGCTCGCGTAGACAAAGCCAAGCCCGGAGAATGGGTCACCGGGCGCGGCTGGATCGAAACGTTCTGGACTCCGCAAGCATTTCCGACGCGGCAAGACCTCGACAAAATTTCTCCGAATAATCCTGTATTTCTCTCACGCGCCGATGGTCACGGAGCGGTTGCGAATTCCGCCGCGCTGAAAATTGCCAGCATTGATCGCAACACCGAAGCCCCCTTCGGCGGCGAAATCATGAAGGACAAGCAAGGCGAACCGAACGGTATGTTGCTGGATCGTGCGCAAGCATTAATCGGTAAATTCGTTCCTGAACCGACTGCCGCAGATCACGAAAAAGCCTTAATTTTAGGGGCGAAACGCAGCATCGAACTTGGATGGACGCAGGTTCATAACGCAGGTGCGCCGTGGAGTGAAATTGCTGTTCTCAAGCGACTCTACACCGAAAATAAAATCAAGCTGCGCGTGTATGAAGCCATTTACGGTCCCGGCGAAGACGCGAAAAAATTATTGAGCAAAGGTCCCGACATTGGATTATTCGATCATCGTTTGACTATTCGTACCATCAAGGTTCCGCTGGATGGCGCGCTTGGATCGAAGGGCGCGGCGCTGCTTGAAAATTACAGCGATCACGACACGAATGGTTTTTTGAAATACAAAGAATTTGAAATGCTGCCGATGCTCAAGGACGCGCTACGCAAAGGAATTCAAATCGAAACGCACGCCATCGGCGACCGTGCGAATCGTACAATTTTGGATTGGTACGAAAAAGCATTCAACGAAGTTTCCGCGATGGAACGCTACGACCGCAACGATCCGCGCTGGCGCATTGAGCACGCGCAGATCGTGAATCCAGCGGATATTCCGCGCTTCAAAAAACTGAACATCATCCCGTCAATGCAGGCTTCGCACGCGATTGGAGATTTACATTTTGCCGGAAGCCGTCTGGGTCAGGAACGCTTGAAAGGCGCGTACGCGTGGCAGACATTTCTCAAACAGGGAAGCCTGATTGCCGGAGGCTCTGACGCTCCTGTGGAACGCGGCGAACCGATGATCGAATTTTACGCCGCCGTCGCCCGCAAAGATCAAAAAGGATTTACCGGACAAGGCTGGCACGACGAAGAAAAAGTTACGCGTGAACAGGCGCTGAAAATGTTTACGCTGTGGGCTGCGAATGCCGCCTTTGAAGAAAAATTGCGCGGCACCATTGAAGTTGGAAAATTAGCCGATCTGACGGTGCTGAGTGCAGACATTATGAAAATTCCCGAGGCGCAGATTTTGACGACGAAATGTTTGATGACGGTGATTGGCGGAGAGATTGTATTCGGAGAAATTCCGAAAAAATAATGGTTGCGTGTTATGATATTTTTAAATTAATTGTTTCAGGAGGACGCAATGAAAATCAGCGAACGGAAAGAATTTGGACGGCACATCGTTTCTGATCCCGCAATTTGTGGAGGTCAATTGACATTTAAAGGAACGCGCATTTTCGTCAAAGATGTGTTGGAAATGGTATCGCAGGGTTGGGAATGGGAGAAGATATCTGAAGCCTGGTTTGGACGGATCAATTCTGATGCTATTGCCGAAGCCGTGGCTCTTGCGAATAACGCTTTGCTCCAAGAAAACGATAAACAACGACGCGCCGCATGAATATTTTGGACGAGAACATTGATTTGTTCACCCGCCTTCAGCTCGCACAGTGGAAGTTTCACTTTCGACAAATTGGGGTTGAGATAGGGCAATCAGGAATGAAGGATTATGATGAAATCATTCCAATGTTGCACTCAATTCGCCGTCCAACCTTTGTGACCAGAGATGATGATTTTTATCATCCGAAGTTGCGTCTTGCTAATTATTGTTTGGTATATTTTGATGTTTCATTGCCTCAGTCAGCAGAATATATCCGACAGTTTTTTCGCCATCCTCACTTTCGTACGCAGGTTCAGCGTATGGGGAAAGTTATCCGAATTCATGAACACGGGATTACTTATTGGGAAGTTGGTGTGCATGGCTCAAGACGTATAATTTGGTAGTAATCGAAATCGTAAAGTTAAAAAATTGAATCCAAAGCCTGATAGTTATAACAATTAGGTAAAATTATGAAGCCGATTGTCGCATTAATCCTCACCGTCGCTCTCATTTCTCAACCAGTCTGCCTTGCTCGCGATACCACAGCTCAGTCACGATCTGCAACTTCGATGTTGGTTAAATGGCGCGATAAGCAAAATCAGCAAAGAACGACAATCACGAATCGTAGATTTCTTTATAACTATATTTACGAAAACGATGGTGAGTATGCGCAGATCTTATTAGAAGAGATTCAGGGTGAATTTTATTCGCCGGGTGAGCCGCTTGGATCAACTGTGAAAATTAAGGCGTTTCACGAAAATTCTACGAAACAAGATTGGGAGTTCAGTACGAAAGGTGACCGTGGTGAAGTCTCCGATCAATTTTACAAAGTGACGAATTTCGGTTGTTGCGATAGCAGAGATACTTTTACTTGGTTTAGCCTGCGGAATGGTCAAAGACAATTCACCTCGAATTTTGATTTGATAAAAATTGGCGAGTCTTATTTTGCGTATCACGATTCTTACTCTTCGGTGGTGAGACCTGACGAGAGAGAACACACGAATGATTTGGTAGGTGTTCTGGAATTTGGCGGTAAGATCGAAGCCCCACAAAAAATTTTATTGCGAAGTAAAGGGGGCGGGCTAGAGAATCTTCCATTCGTTCTGAAAAAAGAAAAAGGAATCATGACGCTGGGTTCAGCGGAAGGTTTATTTCCAGCTACTTATGAATCGTTAAAAAGCGAATTTTCTGACAAGAAAGAATTCAATCAGGATTGGCTGAAGATGCCTGATTCTTCAATAAAAATGATTTGGACGGGTGGCGTCGAAATCGTCATCCCCTTTGAAAAAGATCAGCTACGATTTGATTGCGCGACGTATTCCAGTAATTTTATCCTTGAGTTTTCTAAACCGGATCACCTGACATTTCAGCATCCCAAATAATCTGAACAGATCAACGTATGGCCTCAGTGAAAAGGTTAAGGAAAAGAAGTAGCCAACAAATGAGAGGGCAGGTCAAAAGATGAGTTGAGGCTCAGTTGGTGTAAGGTGGTCAGG
>JAYTCQ010000210.1:0-3614 GCA_043736395.1 Blastocatellia bacterium
TCGCCCACCACCTTCGAAAATTCTCATCTTCAATCATACTCGGCGCACGATCTTCGATGCCAACAGGGCCGCCCCAATTCTCAATAATTTCATTGAAAAAATGTTCTCGCTCTTCTTCTGTCGCCCCCCACGGATAATCTTTATCGCGGAGCCGCCGGGCATAGCTGCCAATCATCACCAAAGCCGAAGTCCGTTCAGGATACGTCGCAGCGAACAAGCTGCACATTGGGCCGCCCTCTGAAATGCCACAAAGGACGGCGCGTTCTGAACCGACGGCATCAAGCACTGCGTGAACGTCTTCCATCCGTTGTTCCAGTGTCGGCAATTGATTATTGGGAACGCGATCCGATAATCCGGTTCCGCGTTTATCGAATAAAATTAATCTTGAAAATGAAGCCAGCCGATTTAGGAAATGCGCGAAGTCGGAATTTTCCCAAAAGTAATCAAGATGCGAAACCCATCCCATCACGAAGACCAAATCTATCGGGCCGTTTCCCAACACCTGATACGCGATGTTAGCGTCTCCGCTTTGGACATATTTCGTTTCGATAGGATTTCTCAGCAGCAACGGAACCGGAGCGGGTTTGAGAACTTTAATGTGACTCGAAGGCAAATCAATGACCGGAGAATTCGAGAAGGCATAATTCGAAACATCATCGTCATCTTCTTCGACAACAATCCGGGCGCGGGTTCTTTCCCGAATCACAATTTCACCGGACTCTTTGGGGATCACATTCACTGGAGCTATAAAGCGGTACCCAATTTTCGGTACAGTCTCAATGAATTTAATTCCAGATTTTCCTTCATCAAGAATCTTGCGGAGGATGGAAATATTTTGGGCGAGGTTGGTTTCTTCGACGAAACTATCGGGCCAGATTTTTTCCAGCAACTCATCTTTGCCGAGGACATGTCCGCTGTGCTGCACCAGCAGATGGAGCGTTTCAAACACTTTTGGAGCCAACGAAAGTGAAATTCCATTGTGCAGTAATAATCGTTCGTCGGGAACAAGCCCAAATTTTCCAAATTCGAATCGAGCGGCGGATGTATGGGTCATATTAGTTTTTTTGGTAGTACGTAGTTTAGATTTACATCTTATCAATAGGGTATTACGCCTCGAATGGTCTTCAGAAATTTCTAAAATTTTTATCAAAGAGCAAAAGTAGGGCAATCTTTCCAGATAGCCTATTAATTGCCAGATGCTTCGGAGGAAGAATGAGGTTCTTGAAAAACAAGGTATTTTGTGAATTTTCAGCCACGGAAAACACAACCTGGAAAGGTTAAGCTACAAAAACATATTGTGTATTTTCCAGTCTCAGCTTACTATTTAGCTCGTAAATCACTTTACACCTTCCGGCAAACAATTCCCCATATCAAATCACTGTAGCGTTCTGGCATCTGCTTTCTGGACGATTGCCTGTATTGCTTGTTTCTATTTCCTGTTCGACTTGATCTTCTCCTCCACTTCCCGATCAATGGCGTTCATCACACATTTTTTAGTAGGAGTAACTACACCCATGACCTCACACAAACTCACACGCACACTTTTGGCTGTCGCCGCCCTCGTCGTAGTGGCTGCGTCGGCTTTCGCGGGAAATCCTCCCACCAATGTCGGAGTCAGCGATCAGAAAGCCGGATCATTTCTGGTCTTTCCGTATTACAACTCCAAGAGCGGTTCAGATGCTCGTTTGACCATCAGTAATACTGGTGTCAACACCTCGAACGTTCACATGTTTTTCGTAGATGCGAGCTGCAATCAAGCGGATCAGTACCTCTGTTTGACCGCTAATGCCAGCGTGTCCTTTCTCGCTTCCGAGTATGACCCGGAAAATACGGGATACTTACTGGCAGTAGCGGTAAACGATAGTGGTATACCTATTCAGGATAATTCGCTGATCGGCAATGCTTTCATTAATGATGGAAATTATGTTGGCAACTACGGCGCAGAAGCATTCTGGGCGGGTACAAACCCAAGCGCGGGTGCAGTTGCAACAGGTGGAATAATGGGAGCTTTTATGTTCTTCAATGGCCCTAAGAACGGAGGCTATGATCAGTTGCCGTCAGAATTAGTGGCGGAAATCCAAAGCCCGAACGATGTTGTTGGTCAGAAGATCATTGTGGTCGGATTAAGAGGTGACCTGACTGGTATTGCTCCGACTTTAAGGGTTTCTGATTCTTCCTCCCAAATCGGGATCGGTGTCGCGTACAATGATGGTGAAAAACCAGGCAGCTATTCCAATCCGTTTACTGGTGGATGCCAGAAGATGTTCACCATTGATGCCAAAACTCCACGTGTTCCCGGTGGACTCGGTTCACAAGCTGGCATCAACAATCCCGCGTTGATTCCTTCGGGACGTACCGGAACGTTGAAATGGAGCGTTGGCGGGGCAGTTGGATTGATCCTGACACCGAAACAAGGCAACAACAAATGGTCTGGTATTCGTACACTCCATAAAACCAATGTTCGTCCAGGTAGCAATAATAATATATCTGATCACTTGATTATTCAGATCTTTGCTGCGCCTGCTTGCCGCAACGATCTAGTAGATTTTTAAGCAGCAACGATTGATTCAAAACCGCATGAGAAAAGGTCAGGAGCTTTGGTTCCTGACCTTTTTGTTTTTTTGTCGTAGCGCAATCCAGCCATGGTTGCGACAGGCTTTGGCACAAAGCCTAATCTATTTCTCCATCACAACACTGGCGTCATCCGTCTATTGCAAACGGTCATTCACTGCATTTTTTTATCCACGAAGAACACGAAGGGCACGAAATAAACTTCTGAGATAATTGTCTCTCTTCGTGTCCCTTTCTTGTTCTTCGTGGATGAAAACTCAGCGTTTCTGTTACAGATCGAGTGATGCAAGTGATTAGCGTTTGCGGCAAACGCTGTCGCAACCATGGCTGGTTACGCTACTTTGAAAACATTTCCCAATCGCCTTGCTTCACCAATTGCTTACTCATCGCATCGGCTAAGGCTTGTAATCCTTTGAAGGGGCGAACGAGAACTTCCACTTCAGTGATTTTCCCATCTTCGTTGATGCGGATGAGGTCTACGCCTTTCAATCCAATTTCTCCAATATGCGCGCTGAATTCCAGCGTCCACGAACTGCCATCCGTCATTTGACGATGATAGGCGAAATCTTCGAAGACGTGCGAAGCGGCATTTAAAATCGCGACGGCTAATGGACGCCCATGTTTCGGCTTCCATAAAAACGGGGAACGAAAAATGCAATCCTCGGTCAAAATCTCTGTGAGGATTTTCATGTTTTTGTTTTCCACCGCTTCGTGCCAGCGGAGCATAGTTGGAGATAATTGTATTGATGGTTCCATAATTTTTAATAGGTCATTGATTTTGGAGCTTTGGTCTTTGGTTCGCTTGCCATTATTGACGTTTCGGCGGGGAATTCAAAAATTGAAATGCTCAAAAGACCAGGAATTTTTTCCACTCAAACAAAGACCAAAAGCCAAAGTTCTAAGTCCAATTCACAAACATCCATTGCCTTATACATTTTGAGAATGTATGGCCTCAGTGAAAAGGTTAAGGAAAAGAAGTAGCCAACAAATGAGAGGGCAGGTCAAAAGATGAGTTGAGGCTCAGTTGGTGTAAGGTGGTCAGG
>JAYTCQ010000211.1:0-4754 GCA_043736395.1 Blastocatellia bacterium
CGCCTATTTTCGAGTGTACGAAACACGTGATGAGTACATTGAATACTACCGCAAACGCCACGCGTTCTGGCGAATTTACGGATTTAAATTGCCAGATGAAGTTTTGAAAAAAGTGTATTACAAGAACGCTGTGAAACTTATTCCGGGACTCAGTGAGAAGCTCTTTCAATAATTAAGGAGAACAGCCATGTTTAGAAAAATATTAATCTCAGCTTTACTCATCGGTGGACTTTCGGCGACTGCACTTGGACAATCTGCGCCTGCGAATGATCCGCAAAAACAGACGTTGCTAAAAGAGCTGATTACAGCAATGGATCTTAAAGGAATCACTGAAAAATCTATGGAAGCGCAGTTTGCACAGATGGAAAGTAGTTTTCCGCAGATGATGATCGCGTCGTATCCTAATATTGCGGAGTTACCTAAAGAAGCTCAGGAATCTTTTCAGAAAAAAGCTGTCGCAAGCGGTATTCGGGCAATGAAAAGAATGCAGGAGTTATATGCGCAAAAAATTGATTTTGGAACGATTGTAGAACAAATCTATTTGCCTATTTATGATAAGCATTTTTCAACTGAAGAATTAAAAGATTTGTTGAAATTTTACGGCTCACCGACGGGTAAAAAGCTTGTAGCCAATACACCATTATTCACGCAAGAAGCTTTGCAGAAATCAAATGAAGTATTGGTACCCAGAGTAATAGAAATTTTGAATCAAGTGATGACGGAAGAGCGAGCAAGGATTATGAAAGAACTGCCGCCACCCAAAGGAGAGCCTTCAATACTAGAAAAAGGGGTACCACCAAGGATGTTAATGGAAGACAAGGAGCCAGCCCCTAAAGTAAAAACGCCGACACGTAAGAAAAAATAAGGAAACCATGAAAAAAACTTTACTACTCAGTTGTTTATTTTTCGCCCTGCTCATCACAGGTTTTGCCGAATCCAAAAAATTTGAAAAGCGTGTCGAGCACGGCTTCGCCGACAGCAGTGGAGTGAAAATACACTACGCCGCGATTGGCAAAAAATCTGCGCCGATGATCATTATGATTCACGGCTTTCCGGATTTTTGGTACACGTTCCGCGATCAGATGGGGGATCTTTCCAAAAATTATTTTGTCGTAGCCATTGACCAGCGCGGCTACAATTTAAGTGACAGACCAAAAGGCGTAGAAAATTACGACATGAAATTTTTGATCGGCGATGTCGCGGCAGTCATCAAACATCACAAACGCGAGAAGGCGATTGTGCTTGGACATGATTGGGGCGGCGCGGTGGCTTGGACGTTTGCGATGATGATGCCGCAGATGGTGGATCGGCTCATCATCCTGAATTTACCGCATCCGCGTGCGCTCGCTCGCGAGTTAGCGAACAATCCGGCACAGCAAAAAAATTCGCAGTACGCGCGCAATTTTCAAATGGAAGGCGCGCACACCAAGATCAAAGCCGAAGCATTAGCAGGTTGGGTGAAAGACCCGGAAGCGAAGAAAAAATATGTGGAAGCTTTCAATCGTTCCGATATGGAAGCGATGCTCGCGTATTACAAACGCAACTATCCACGCGAGCCTTACACCTACGACGCATCGGCTCCTGTCGTGAAAGTCAAAGCTTCGGTGTTGATGATTCATGGCTTGGGAGATACGGCGTTGTTGCCTGGCGCGCTGAACGATACGTGGAATTTTTTGGAGAAAGATTTGACGCTGGTGACTGTTCCCGGCGCCAGTCATTTCGTGCAGCAGGACGCGTCCGAGATGGTCACGAAATCTATCAAAATGTGGTTAGCTCGATAATCAATCTCACTTTATCCGTTGCACTTGAATTTAGTATTAGTTGGAAACAACTCCATGGAAAGAGATATTGATCAGATTATTCAAAGGGTAAAACAACAGTCGCCGGATATTAAAGTACACCAGCTTCACAAAACGCATCCTGGCGATGACGATGGAATTTGGTGGTTCTGGTTCCAAGATATCGAAAAAGACATCCAAATAGAATCGTCTTTTGGTAACTGCCCTTTTATTGTAGAAACGAATGAGCTTTGTTGTGAGAATGCCAGAAAAGCACAGACCATCGAAGAAGCCGTTTCTATGATCTTAGATTATTTGAATTCCCTGAAGCAGGCCTCTTTAGAAGTAGAAGAGATCTGAAAAGCACTGCGCGGTAAAAAATTCAAAAATCGGTTCTTGTCGTTGAAAACGACCAACAATATAGCCTAGCGAGGATCGCTAGGAAGCTGACAAAAGCGATGATTGCTCACTGAAGGTGAGCGACAAATAGTGAATTTGTTGTCAGACGCCTTCAGCGTCCGTGGCAAATATCGTTACTTACCCAGCGATGCTCGCTGGGCTATATTGTTTGTCGCCGTTGGCGACAGTTAGCGGCACTTGGTAACTTCGGAATTGACATAACAAGACAAAGGAAACTCTATGGGTAAACGATTGGGCATTGGATTTATTGGCAGCGGATTCATTACAAAATTTCACATCAAATCTTTTGTCGCGGTTCGTGATGCGGACATCAACGGCGTGTGGAGTCCGAACAAAAAGCACGCCGAAGAAACTGCTGCGCTCGCGCGTTCCTTGCGTGTAGGCAATGCGCAAGCCTTCAGAACTATCGAAGAAATGGTCGCGTCGCCGGACATTGATGCCATTTGGATCTGCGGGCCGAATCATACCCGCATCGAAAATATTCAAGCGATTGTCAAAACCATCAAATCCGGTAAAGGTTCGTTGGTAGGAATTGCGATTGAAAAACCGCTGGCGCGAAACGCTGCGGAAGCAAAAAAAGTTGTTGAGCTAATCGAAGAGAGCGGCGTGCTGCACGGCTACCTCGAAGATCAATTATTTGAACCCGGCATCGTCCGCGGACGAGAAATTATTTGGCGTCGGGCAGCAGCGTTAACAGGGCGTCCGTACCTCGCACGCGCCGCCGAAGAACATTCCGGCCCGCACATGCCGTGGTTTTGGCAAGGCGATTTGCAGGGCGGCGGCGTGCTCAACGATATGATGTGTCATAGCGTTGAAGTAGCGCGTTTCTTGCTCACAGACCCAAATAAAAAACGTAATAGCATTCGCCCGACAAAAGTTTCCGCGACAATCGCTTCGCTGAAATGGTCGCGTCCTGAATATGCAAAATTGCTCAAGAAAAATATGGGCAAAGAAGTTGATTATCTCAAACGACCTTCCGAAGATTTTGCACGTGCGACGATCCATTACGAAGACGATGCGGGATTGCCGTTGATTGCTGAGGTCACTACGTCGTGGAGCTATGTTGGCGCGGGTTTGCGGCTCAGCACGGAATTGCTGGGGCCGGAATATTCGATGCACCTCAACTCGCTCGACACGAACCTCAAACTTTTTTTCAGCCGCGAAGTCAAAGGATCTTCCGGTGAAGATTTAGTTGAAAAACAAAATGCTGAACAAGGTCTGATGCCCGTCGTAGCGAGTGAGACTACAGATTACGGGTATGAGGCTGAGAACCGTTATTTTGCGAATTGTTTTCTGAACGGGATACAACCGGAAATTAATGTCTACGATGGGCTTGAATGTACGCAGCTGTTGATGACCGCATACCAAAGCGCGGAGCAGGAAAAAACCATCGCTTTCAACCCGAAGAAAATTGAGAAATTTGTTCCGGCGGTGGCCAAAGGGAATTGGAAACCGTAGAAAATCCTATGGGAATCGGGGTTGATTTTTTCAAGGTAGCTTTTCGTTGGCAGGCCGGTCGTCAAAATTCTGGCTACGACAAAATGTTGCTCTTGCAAAGCTGGTTGCCGATTCCTTTTGATCTATATTTACTGCGTTATCTTGAAGGCTCTGAAGTCCCGCCACATCGTGATGAGATAAGTTTTGGGCGACATTATCGCCTGAATATTATTTTGACCACTGCAATCAAGGGCGGTGATTTTTATTGTGCGAATCCAATTTTTGCTACAACTCGCATCAAAATTTTCCGACCTGACATCAATGAACATTCTGTATCGCGGATAGAAAAAGGCACGCGATACGTGTTGAGCTGTGGTTGGGTTCTTCGTGAAAGAAAAGTATGACGCCAGCCGCTTTTAAAATTATTCTCGTCCGTCCGCGCGACCCTAATAACATTGGGGCTGCGGCGCGTGCGATGAAAAATTTCGGGTTTTCTGATCTTGCCGTGATCGCTCCGCATCCTCCGGTTTGGGACGAAGTTGTTTCCGCTGTCAACGCTGAAGATGTGCTGCGGAGCGCGAAAATTTATCCTCAACTTTCGGAGGCTATCGCGGATTGTACGATGGTGTTAGGGACGGCGGATCGGACCCGCGTCGAAGGTAAACAAAAATTAATGACGCCCGCGGAGGCGCATCAAGAATTCTCAAACTCAAATCATAAAATCGCGCTCGTCTTTGGCGGAGAAAAACATGGATTAAGTTCTGATGATCTCGCGCTCTGTCATCACATCGTCAGTTTGCCGACAGTTCCCGAATGTCCTTCGATGAATCTCGGACAATCCGTCGCCTTGTTTTGCTATCAATTTGCACAGGATGTTGAACGAATTCCTGTGAAGCAAGAGCCGCTGGCTACGGTTGGCGCGATAGAAGTTGCGATGGAAATGATGATGAATTTAATGCGCGATAGCGGGTTTTTTCAGAATACAAATGAAGCGGTAATTGAAAAAAGATTGCGGCAGAGAATTTTAGGAATGACGCTGACGAAGCGGGAAATTAATACGATGTGTGGGGCGTTGCGATTAATCGCAGAAGCCCGCACGCAGTAAGGGCGCCTTTACAT
>JAYTCQ010000212.1:0-11885 GCA_043736395.1 Blastocatellia bacterium
AAAGCTTATTTTTTCACCGCGTAACATGAGTTATAAGACAGAACAATGAAAAGGCGTAAGCATTCTTGCTTACGCCTTTTCATTGTTCTGTTAAAACAAAATTTTATTAGCGAGCTGTGCCTTCACTAACCTGCCATTGTTGCCGTACTTGATGAGCGGGTAAATTTAGGCGGACAGAATCCTGCTCAACACTTTCAACCAGATCAACTGGAATTGAATGATGTTGTCCTCCAGAGGTTGGATCACTTTTCGTCAAAATAATTTCTTCACCCTCTACTGCATCAACTGTTCCAACGTGCTGTCCGTCTGAGCCAACCACTTTTGCATGTTCTTTAATCTGTGCTGTGTTCATCATCTGATTTCTCCTTTTATATGTTAATAATTTTATTGTTACTAAGTTAGAAGACTTAGGCCTTCTCTAATTCTTCTGCTTTATGAGCCGCTTGTTTGCCTTCTTTGGTTTCAACGATATAGCGTGGATCATCCTTGGTTGCTTTGTATTCAAAATCTTTGATTTTTCCTCGGCTGATAGCAATTTTGACGATTTTCCCTTTTGAATCGCCGCCACTACTGCTCCATTTAACTTGGTCTCCCACTTTAAATTTGTGTTCGGATTGACGCGCTGATTTTTGTGATGGCATTACTACTCCTGGTTTGTTTTAACTGCTCTTAGACGTGATCTTTCGCGCCGTTGATTCCCGCTTTACGGGTACAGTTAGCGCAGCAATAAAAATTGTTGTTGGCTTCTATGCCATGTCCCAGAATTTTGCATCCACAGTGAGCGCAGACAGGTGCCAGTTTGTGAATCGCGCATTCAAAACTATCAAAAACGTGTTTATTTCCAGCAGCAATCACTTCAAAGGATAAATAATAATCGTTTCCGCATACTTCGCATTCAGGCATAAAATTCTCCTTTTAGAGTCATAGAAATTAACTTTTATTTCGCTTGTGAATGAACTTGAATGAAAGCCGCAGAATCGTAATAAGAGTAAAAACGCTTGATGCGTTCCTGCTCAATTTTTAGAATGGTGACGCCTTCATAAGAAATTGGGTGTCCACCGCGCAACGCGCCTTGGGCTTTCCACTCTAGGAATGCTTTACCCTCCACTTCAGATACCTCTGTAAATTCAGACCGAATATGATCAAACTGCTGAAGATAGCTTTGCCAAAATTCGCGCGCGCCTTCTTTCCCACGCATTGGTTCTTTTAGGGAAAGATTGGAAATTTCCGCATCGTCAGCGAACATTTCGACTAATTGTGAAACATCCCCGGTTTGCTCTGTCTGTTGAAGAGCCTGCATAAATACTTTAGAAACTTGATTTTGCATTTTGTGTACCTTTGTAAATTCCCCGGCGTATTTCAGCTTCCAAAAAAATTAATTATTCATAAGATTTAATCTGATTCATTTTCATACGAAGCTGTCGCAATTTAGAACGAGTCTGGTTAAGACTAAATTTTTGTGTTCGCTTATCCTCTAAAAATATTCATATCTTTATAAATATTTCTTAAGGCAAACGTTGTGCCGATAGCGAAAACTTGAGTTATTGATTCTGTCAGGCTCTTAACGAAGAAATACAAATCATCGATGTTTATGCGCTGAGACGACGCAACGGGAAAATATTCATTGGCGATAGAGCTGAGTACTATTTGAGTATGGAAAGGGAAAGGCGTGAACTTTGAATGGCATCCGGCGAAAGCCTAAAGCAATCTGATTTAGGGATACGAAAATGGCAGAACTTATTCGTGGAAAAAGCTTCCTGCCTGTATCAATGGTGTGACAGCCTGGAGATTCCCGCCGAGAACAATTACGCCGAACGGGAAATCTGCAAAGTCGTTATCGCCCACAAACTGAGCTACGGTTCGCAAAGTACCGCTGGTGCCAAAACCTGTGAGATTTGGACGAGCGTTCTCCAGAGCCTCCACAAAAGAGTCCCTCACCCCCACTCATCTCCTGACATCCTTGCACCACTTCAATTGCGATTCCTCCTTTGACCTTGCCAGCCAGTTGTTTGCCTCTCTTCCTCCTTAACCTTTCACTGAGGCAACACGGGGTATCAATCAATTTATATTGACAAATTTTCTTAGCAAGAAGTTGTATTTGCAGTATTTTTGTCAATATAGAAGTTGTTTATATCTAATTAATTAGACAACCTGACCGTATTATTTATGCAATTTTATTAACATACTACCTGCTATTCAAAGCTTTTTTGTCAATAAATATTTTCTCCACTTATTTTCACCTTCACTCGAAATTTGCCCTAATTTAACCAAATTTTGTAGTTCACTTCTAAGCTTCCTAATAGGAATCTCTGCCCCAATGCGTTCATGGATTTCGCTGACACTCGCTTTCATATAAATTTCCAAATCTTTCAAAATAAGTTCACGCAGACGATGTTTTTCAATCGTTTTCAAGCTAGTGGTTCCTTTGAAATCAAGCTTTCGTAATAAATCTGGCTCGACAAAATATTCCTTACTCCTGGTTTGCCCTTTTGATTTTACAATGCCTAGCTTGGGAAGGCGTCCAAGCCAGTGATGGACGTCATCTGCTTGATTTAGTTCCAAAAAACAGCCATTTCTTTGATGGTTAGTGATTCATTTTGTGCTAATAGCCCAACTGAAATTCTTTCTTTTTGCGTGAGATGAAATGACTCATCTGCTTTGGCAACAAAATCAATGATGGAAGGCTTCATTACTTGTTTACGAACAGTCACAACAACGCGGTCATGTTCTTGTACTACTTTGAGAATTTTCTTACCATCGGAAAGCAAGGAATCGTACATTTGATCATAACCACTGCCTTCTTTTTCCATTAATTTTAAATCGCGGAAGACTAATGCCAATTTTTCATTTCGTGCTACAGATGTATGGAGAATATTCTCTGGTGTAACTCCTAGAGGTAATAATCCTGGATTATGAACTTCTAAACGGTCTGGGAAGAGATTCAGAAAATATCTCCTCGCTGTGTGTATGGGCGATGTACCAGGGCATTCGCCAATAATTCGCGGATTACCTTTTCTCGGTAATTGGGTATTTGGTTAGGAAACAAGCCTTCACGGATCTCAATATGCTCTCGCCAATCCGAAATATCGCGCCAAACGGCTTCAATTAACTCATAAGGGTTAAGATAAAAATCATCCCAGGTTTGCTTACTAACTTTGATTCCAGTCTCATCGTACTTAATGAACTGAATCGCTGGCGCATAATTTAGAGTGGCACGATCTTCACGGACTCCTATCCATAACACGCCAAGATTGGTCAAGTATTCACCTTTGAAAAACAGATAGTGAGAAAGTATTTCATCATCTATTTTAGTTTTTACGAAATCGCTGACCCGTTCAGAACTGCGAATCATTTTGAGAAAACTGTGTTTTTTATCTTCGTCATATCGAGTCAATGGTACTTGTTGAGAAGTCTGAATTTCCCATACAAAACTCGCCTTATCATTCATAAGTCTTAAAAGATCATCAGGCATTAAAGGACGGCATTCATCAGAAACACGCAAAAAATAACGACCATCAGATGTACTAGCGATACTGGACGTAGGGAAAATCTCAACATCAACAAACTGCCCACCATTTTCTGATTGCTCTTTATGTGGAGCAATCACGACATTGTGCGTTATTTGCGAAATGCGCCGATAAACATTTTCGATCCAACTATTGTCAATTTTTTGATCGGCAGAGGGGAAGGCTTCGTTGTCTTCAATACCAATAATGAGATGACCTCCTCTGGCATTCGCAAAGCCGACACATTCACAAGCAATACTATCGAAGTCAGCACTGTTGCCAATAATTTTTCGCAATGACTTTTTCTCAAACGATTGATGCTCACCGTTCATAACTATGATTTCCCCGATTATTGATCTGTGTAATAGATTGCAATATATCTTCGCTTCCAGATTTGTTGCATTGAACGCGACGAATGCTATTCCAACTAAACGATGCCAAATAGATGCAAACTATGCGTCAAGTATTTTTATGATAATAGAGGAAGTGGCGGAGAGCGAGGGATTCGAACCCCCATGCCCTTTCGGACGCCAGTTTTCAAGACTGGTGCAATAGCCATTCTGCCAGCTCTCCGCATGCTGAACGGCGAATCGAAGGGGCACATCCTAGCACGCTCTACCATTTTTTTACAACCTTAGTTTTTCCAAATCCTATCCAAAACGCTCTGAACCAACCTTTCCCAATTTATCGAACTCTTATCGCCCAGGCTTCGTAATGAAGAATGAGAAAACCAATGCTTGACGCTGTTAGTTACCTTCAACTAGAATCGCGGCTTGTTTGGTTTGACTCGCCCTGATCTTTATTTCTTGTCCACGAGGCTCTTTATTTCATGAATGCCGTAGAAAAAGCTCTTACTAAAATTTTTGGCTCAGCTAATGAACGCTTATTAAAAAAGCTCTGGCCTATCGTTGCACACATCAATTCTCTGGAACCTGCTTTCAAAAGTCTTTCCGATGATCAGCTCCGAGCGAAAACCGTTGAGTTTAAAGAACGCTTAGCGAAACGATTGGAAGGCTCTGAAGATTTGACGCCCGAAGCTTACAAATTATTGGAACTGGAAGCTCTCGAAGAAATTATGCCGGAAGCGTTCGCCTGTGTGCGTGAAGCTTCGGTACGCGTCACCGGGATGCGACATTTCGATGTGCAGTTGATCGGCGGCATGGCCCTGAACAAAGGAATGATCGCAGAAATGCGAACGGGTGAAGGTAAAACGCTCGTCGCTACGTTGCCGACGTACTTGAACGCATTAGTCGGGAAAGGCGTTCACGTCATCACAGTCAACGATTATCTGGCGCGGCGCGATGCGGAGTGGATGGGCAGAATTTATAAATTCCTGGGTTTGACCGTGGGAATTATTCAGCACGATTTGGAAGATGCTGAGCGTCAGGCGGCGTATAATTCTGACATTACGTACGGCACAAATAACGAATTTGGCTTTGATTATCTGCGCGACAACATGAAATTTGATATCGCTTCGTGTGTGCAGCGCGGACATCATTTCGCTGCCGTAGACGAAGTAGACTCCATCCTGATTGACGAAGCGCGAACTCCATTAATTATTTCCGGCGCGTCTGAAGATTCGACGACCAGATATTATGACGCGAACGATACGATTCCGCGTTTGACGCGCGACGTTGATTATCAGGTAGATGAAAAGCAACACAGCGCGACTTTGACGGAAGCCGGGATTGAGAAATCTGAGCAATTACTGCGTTGCGGAAATCTTTACGATCCTTCCAACATGGAAATGCTGCATTGCCTGCAACAGGCACTGGTCGCGCATACGCTTTATCAGCTCGACAAAAATTACATTATTAAAGATAACGAAGTCGTTATCGTTGATGAATTCACCGGACGTGTGATGCCTGGTCGGCGCTGGTCGGATGGATTGCATCAGGCAGTTGAAGCTAAAGAAGGCGTCAAGATCGAAAAAGAAACACAAACCTATGCGACGATCACGCTGCAAAATTATTTCCGTATGTATCACAAGCTCTGCGGCATGACCGGAACAGCCGAAACGGAATCTGTTGAGTTCGCCAAGATTTATAATTTGGATGTGACTTCGATTCCGACGCATCGTCCGATGGTTCGCAAAGACAATTCCGATGTGATTTATCGAACACTTGATGAAAAGTGGGATGCGATCACCGAAGAGATTAAAGAATTGCACGAAAAAGGTCAGCCTGTGCTGGTTGGTACGGCTTCCGTAGAAAATTCTGAAATCATTTCGCGTCGCCTTCAGAAGGTGAATATCAAGCATAACCTGCTGAACGCCAAGCCGGAAAATGCCGGACGCGAAGCCGAATTCGTTGCACAAGCCGGACGCAAAGGCGCTGTCACGATCGCCACCAACATGGCGGGTCGTGGTACGGATATTTTGCTTGGCGGCAATGCCGAATTTTTAGGTCGTGAATTGCTGAAGCGTCAGGAAATTGATCCAGACACTGCTACGGAAGAACAACTTGAAGCGGCGATTGCTCAGGTCAAGCCGGGCATTGAAGTTGAGCATAATGAAGTTACTGGCTTAGGTGGATTGTATATTCTCGGTTCTGAACGTCACGAATCACGTCGTATTGATAATCAGCTTCGCGGTCGTGCTGGACGTCAGGGCGATCCGGGAGAATCCCGCTTTTTCCTTTCGCTCGAAGACGATTTGATGCGCATTTTTGCAGGTGATCGGTTGCGTTCGATTATGCAATCGCTCGGCATGGAAAAAGGCGTCGCGATTGAATCCAAGCTCGTCAGCAAGCGCATTGAAGCCGCCCAGAAAAACGTCGAAGCGCATAACTTCACCATTCGCGAACACCTCATCAAATACGATGACGTGATGAATAAACAGCGCAGCACAATCTATACGATGCGCCGTGATTTATTGGAGCACGACGATTTTGGTGAACAGATTCAGGAAATGGCAGAAGGTACGCTGGAAAATATTCTCGAACTCCACTACAGCGTCGAAAATGGATCTGATGTTCAAGGCTTGAAAATTCAAATGCTGGAACAATTTGGATTCGATCTTGACGCTGAAGGTATTAGGGCGGAAGGTCTTGACCGTCACAGCTTACAAGAAGCAATCTGGAATAAATTGAAAGCCGATTATGCAGCGAAAGAAGAAATGATCGGAGCGGAAGGCTTACGATATTTTGAACGCTACACGATGCTGAATATTGTAGATGCTCAGTGGAAAGATCATCTGCTGGCGATTGACCATTTAAAAGAGGGAATTAACCTCCGCGGTTACGGTCAGAAAGACCCGCTCGTTGAATATAAAAAAGAATCGTTCTCCATCTTTGAAGCGATGCTAAATCGAATTGATAGCGAAACCGTGAAGCGATTATATCGCACGCAGTTTGTGCTTGAGGCTCCGCCACAAGAGCAAGTGGCACCACGTCGTCCACGACGCGGGGAAGTGACATTCAGTAAGCCTAATGCCAGCGTGGCCGCAGCAGGTTCAACGGAATCCGGCGCGCCTAAAACTTATGTTCGCAATGAGCCAACAGTTGGTCGAAATGATCCGTGTCCGTGTGGTTCTGGCAAGAAGTACAAGAAATGTCATGGCGTCGAAGCATAGCTTCAACAGTGAATATGGAGTTGATTCTTTATCCACTCCGCATAAAATGAAAAAGGCGATTGAGAATTTCTCAATCGCCTTTTCTTTATTAGCAGAACTACTTCTAGAATTATGCAGTTGCCGGATTACCACCAGTGATAGGCGGTAAAATTGGTTTCAGCATTGGTTCTTTATCGGACTGAAGCGGTCTGTTACTGTCCGGTTTAGGAGTCGAATCATCATCATCAAGCGGAAGCCCGGCAATGATGCGGCGAATCTGAACAGCATCCAGCGTTTCTTTGACAAGCAACGCTAAAGCCAGACGTTCAGTCGTGTCTTTATTTTCAAGCATGATCTGGCGAGCGCGTTCATATTGATCCATCACGATGCGCATGACTTCCTGATCAATTTTGATCGCAGTGTCTTCGCTGTAATCCTGATGTTGCGCAATTTCGCGTCCCAGAAAAATCTGCTCTTCTTTTTTGCCAAAGGTTAATGGTCCCAGACTTGACATGCCAAATTCGCAGACCATCTTACGAGCCATTTCAGTAGCGCGCTCAATGTCGTTGGAAGCTCCGGTCGTAATCTTGCCTAAGTAAATTTCTTCAGCGAGACGTCCACCCATTAGAATAGCAATCGAACCTTCGATATATTCTGATGAATGCGTATAACGATCACCTTCTGGCAATTGCTGCGTTAATCCCAAAGCCATTCCACGCGGAATAATCGTGACTTTGTGAACCGGATCAGCATTTGGAACTTTCATTCCAATGATCGTATGTCCTGCTTCGTGATATGCCGTAGTCTTTTTCTCTTCTTCCGACATCACCGCAGATTTACGTTCCGATCCCATCATGACCTTGTCTTTAGCCCATTCAAAGTCGAACATCGCCACAACTTTTTTGTTGAAACGAGCGGCATTGAGTGCAGCTTCATTGACCAGATTAGCGAGATCAGCACCGGTGAAACCAGGTGTCCCACGAGCAATAACAGAAACATCTACGTCCTCGCCGAGCGGAATTTTGCGCGTATGAACGGCGAGAATTCCTTCACGACCGCGAACGTCAGGACGATTCACGACCACGCGCCGATCAAAGCGACCGGGACGAAGTAAAGCTGGATCAAGGACGTCAGGGCGGTTAGTTGAAGCCACGAGGATTACTCCATCGTTAGATTCAAAACCGTCCATTTCGACAAGTAATTGATTAAGCGTTTGTTCACGTTCGTCATGACCTCCGCCAAGTCCGGCTCCACGATGACGACCGACTGCATCAATTTCATCAATGAAAACGATACAGGGAGCATTCTTTTTGCCCTGTTCAAATAAATCACGGACACGCGATGCGCCGACTCCGACAAACATTTCGACGAAATCTGAACCGGAAATCGAGAAGAAGGGGACGTTGGCTTCACCTGCGATAGCACGCGCTAGCAAAGTTTTACCCGTGCCTGGAGGTCCCATCATCAGGACGCCTTTGGGAATACGTCCACCAAGCTTCTGGAATTTTTGCGGTTCCTTAAGGAATTCAATAATTTCCTGAAGCTCTTCTTTTGCCTCTTCAACCCCGGCGACATCTTTAAAGGTCACACGTTTTTGCTGATTTGAAAGCAATTTTGCACGACTTTTGCCGAACGATAATGCTTTATTACCACCGGATTGCATTTGCCGAAGCATGAAAATCCAGAAGGCAGCAATCAGCAAAATTGGTGCCCAGGTAATTAAAATGTTGGCGAGTAATCCAGTTGAAGAAGAAGTATCAAATTTTACTTCGATGTTATTCTTAACCAGTTCCTCTGTTAATTTCGCAGCGACTGCGTCGCCTGAAATTTTGCTCGTGAATTTTGTACGGCTGGTCAGTTCACCCGTCACTTCGCCAGGTTTGATCGTCGCAGTAGCAACATTTTTAGAATTGATTTCCTGCATTAACTTTAAGTAGGAAATTTCTTGAATGTTGGTCGCATTGCGATTCAAAACAGCATAGATGACGACTGCGCCCACGATCATGAGCACCCAGACCAGCACTTGTTTCATTGTTGAGTTCAAGTCAGATACCTCCGTTAAAAACCTGAATGCATCATATCCTATTTTTAGCTGTTCTGCTCAGGATTTTCACTAAAGGCAAATAAAAGTAACATTTTTTATAGCTCAGAGAATTCTAATAAATGTCTATCTGGCTGTAAATAATCAGGCTGGAAAGGAACAGGTGTTACGGATCAATCTATCTGAGACGAGAACAACAAACTTTTTCAACTGGAGAAACACAACTTATATCTGTTAACAGATGAGTGCGAGTTGAAAAAAAGTAGACGGTAGTCGGTAGGGGAAGAATTGCCAACGATCTGGTTCGTCTGAGAGGAAAGCTCCCGTCTACTTTTTTCAACTCGCACTCATCTGAAATCCGCTGTAACACACTTTTCCTAGCCAGCCTCGAAATAGGTTCGTACTAGCTATAATTTAAAACAACGAATTTTGTTAGCTCATTTTAGGACTTGCGTGAATCTTAATCGTATCGTAATCATCGGCCATAACTGAGAATTCATAGCCTCGCGCTTCCTGATACCGTCCCATCATCGTATTGATTTTGGTCAGCATCGGTTCGACAAAATCCAGCATAAAATCGCTTTCTTCGATGACTTTATGTTGTTTGTGCGCAATTTCTTCCTTGCTGATTCCGATATGATGCAGCAGCCGCAATGGAAGTTTTTTTACATCCATAATACCGGTATCTAAATCGTATTCCTCTTTTTTGGCTTCAAGTGCAAGCAATTGTTGGTAAAAATTTTCCTGATCAGTAAAGTTCAATTTGCTACCCATAGCGGTCTCCTTATTTGAGTCACGAGTTAAAGTATGCAAATAGCTTTTAGTATTTGCAGCAAAGATGAGAACTTTATGTAATTTAAAATAAATATCAGCCTTGGGGGATAAGAAAAAATTAGAGTAGTTGAAGGGGAATGTCAATAAATACTTGTGAAGGAATCAATGACCCGCGTTCGGGAGTTGATCTTTCTCAAAATCTTTTCCATGATTTGTTCATCATCAGAAACCTTCGTATTCACCTGGACGAATTTTACTAACAATTAAGTTCGTAGGCTTCAGAAACTGCTTAGTTAACAAGTTGAGCTGGGTACTTAAAGTTTCTGATGATAGCAAAATATAAAAATGATTGACCAATAAAGACAAAATAAAATTTTTCAGAAGGAAGCAGATATGAAACAAATAAAAATAATGACCTTATTGGCAGCGGCCTTGGCGGCTGCCTGCTCGGGTGGATCATCCACTATTGCTCCAAAAGATGTAGCGGCGGCGAAAGCCTTGTACGTTGAGCAAAAATGCGCTGCCTGTCATGGTGCTAATGGAGAAGGCGGGATTGGCCCGGGCTTTAAAACTGCCAAGCCGATGAGTCACTCGGTTGAGGAATTAGCGAAACAAATTACTAACGGCGGTAATGGCATGACCTCATTCAAAGACATCTTGAATCAGGATCAAATTAACGAACTGGCAAAATATGTTTATAAGGAGTTACAAGGCAGATAGATTAGCGAACAATCTGTGGCGCGGGTTCTTTACCCGCGCCACAGATTACTGCGCTTTGGTTTTAAGGGCGTCGCGCATGCGCAATAAATAATCCGCGTTTGGGTTAGTTTCGGAGTTTTGGACAGCTGCATTATAAGAAAATAAGATAAAACCTTGCGCGCCCTTTTCGCGTGCGACGCTGACTTTTTCAAGTGAACTGGCGACCGGGATGAGCCAGCTACCAATTCCCGCCCAAACTTGATTATTGCCTTTAGCTCCCACCGCAACTTCGATTTGGCGAGCGAAGGTCGCAGTTTCTTTGGAATATGCCATTGGGCAAACTACATCGAGAATGCCGCGTTTGAGCCATAATTTCCAGTCCTGTCGACGCTTTTCATAGGCATCTTTGTCGTTGGCAAAAACTGCGGCGGAAACCAGTGCCTGCGGCTTACGCGCTTTAACGCCCTGATATACCCGTTCAACTAAATCGGTGACCTGATCGCGTTGGAATTGTGCGTAGCGATCAGGGTAAGTATTCACATAAACCAGAACATCATTGGTGGAAGCATCCGACAGGCGTTTACGTTCTTCAGCAGACATGGTTTTTTCCAACTCAGATCGAAAACGATCCAAGGAAGTGCGGCTGAAATCGAATTGCTCATTTGGGTACCGAATATAATCGAAGTGCAAACCGTCGACGTCGTAGCGTTCCGTAATATCAATCCACAAATTATAAATTTGCTCTTTGACGCCGGGATGCGCGGGGGAAAAGAAAATGCCTTCGAGTTCCTCTTTATTATTCTGCGCGTAACTTACCAGCGTGTTGCTGTAGGTTTGCGATTTTGGATCACCACGATAAAGTTCAGTGGCAATGCCTCGTGGAACGGCTAACCATTCGGGATGTTTATACATCGCATGGTCTGGTGATTTCGGCAGGATAGCAGCATCTGCGACTAGAAAAGTATTGATCCAGGCATGAACTTTTATGCCTGCGGCATGAGCCTCCTCAATGGCTTGCGCGAGCGGATCAAAATCAGTGGATTCATTTTCAAGTGATGAAGCCCGCGGTTCCCAACGTGCATTGTAAAAAGCATCCCCACGACCGCGAACCTGGACAATAAGCGTATTAAATCCGGCTTCTTTCGCACTCTTCACCATTTTGGAAACTTCACTTGGTGAAGTCATTGCTTCACGCACCACCCATAAAGCGCGAACTTCGTTTGGCGGCGGCGCAGCCATATTGGTGACTAATGGAGTAGGCGCGGCAATTTGTTGCAAGGGAATGATCGCCAACAATAAGAGGGCGGACACGATG
>JAYTCQ010000213.1:0-12404 GCA_043736395.1 Blastocatellia bacterium
AGAAAAGAATTTTTCATTATTCGGCTGAAGCCTTATGGCATTTATTACCTGCCACGAGTTAAAACTCGTGGCAATTTATCTAAAAATACGAATGAAAATTCTCTGCTCAATCGCTCTCATTACCCTGATTTCATTGACTCTTCTTGCTCAAGAGAAACCTGTCGAATCGCCACAAATTCACTTCCATCACATGCATCTCAACGTCACCGATCCTGCGGCGGCGGCGGATTTTTACTCCTCAAAATTCGATTGCGAAAAGGCAAAATTCGAAGGCAAACAAGATGCCGTCTGGACACAAAAATCGTGGCTGCTTTTCAATAAAGTCAAGCAGGCTCCCGCTCTGGATTTCACTTCGACGATCTGGCATATGGGTTGGGGAGCCGAGGACATGAAAGCCACGTACGCAAAACAAGTGGCGAGCGGTACAAAATTTTTCGAACCCATCAACGACATCAGCGACATCAGCGGGAATGTTGGCGCGAAGGATTTATTTTATTACGCCTACGTGCAAAGCCCTGATAATGCGCTGATTGAATTGAATACGGCACGTCATCACAATTTTGGACATCTGCATTTGTTCAGTGCCGATCCCGTTTCGACGGCGGAATGGTACGGCAAAAATTTCGGCGTCAAACTTTCTGCTGCGCTCAAAAGTCCGAATGCTCGCAAAGCACGTATGTATCGTGACATTCAAATCGGGCCGAGTGCTTCGTTCAATATTGATAACGTGAACGTCATTATTTTTCCGATTGAATACCCGAAAAAAGCATATGCAAATCAGTGGAAAGATCGCGCGACATTTGCTTCCACGAAAGGCAAAGCCATTGATCACATCGCGCTCAGCGTGGATGATTTAACTGCAAAGCTGAAAGAATTAAAAACTAACGGCGTGAAAATTTTACAGGAAACTAAAACGATCAAAAGGACAAAAATTCGCTCCGCTTTTATTGAAGGGCCGGACAATATTTTGATTGAATTGGTCGAAGGTCATGCGAAGAAGTAAATACAATGTGGGCGGTGATCGGGGGTCGGGGGTCAGTTTTTGGTTGCGTGTCGCAATTGTGCTGGGAGCTTTTTCCGGCGCGATTGGCATTGTTCTTGCGCAACAGGAATCCAAACCACTTGACCCGAAAGCCTGGGGCAGCAACAACGTTGGAAAAGGCATTCCTGAATTCATTCACGGTGATGAATGCCTGTTCTGTCATCGTACGAATATCGGTCTGAATTGGGTGAAAAATTCTCACGCGAAAGACCTGCGACAAATCGAGGACGCTACTGATTTAGAAAATTTATTGAAGCTGCCGGAATTGGCGGCGGTGAAAGAAATTACTTATTTTCTCGGCTCACGAAATCACGTACGCTTTTTGAAAAAAGATGGTTACGGAAAATTTGCGATACTCGAAGCTCAGGCCAACCTTGATCAAGATCACAAAGTTACAATCAATCCCAAAAATCTGAATTGGGACAAAGTAAAATTTGCGAACCAATGCGTCGGTTGTCATTCGACAGCCATTGTTGAAAAAACAAAAACATTTTCAGGCTTTGGACTGGATTGCTACACGTGTCACGGTGCGCCTTCGATAGATCATACGAATAATACTTTGCTCATGATTCTCTCGAAAAAACGCCGCGATGAAACGCAGATTATTACTTCGCTGTGCGCGCAATGTCATCTGCGCGGAGGCAAATCAAAATCCACGGGACTTCCCTATCCAAATAATTTTGTAGCGGGAGACAATTTATTTCAGGACTACGAAATTGACTGGAAAAAAGCGGACGATGAAAAACTTGATCCTCTCGAACGTCACATCTATCGCAACGTCCGCGATGTGGCTATCGACGGAAAAAATGCAACCACCTGCATCAGTTGCCACCAAGTTCATTACGACACGAAAGAAAAATCCGTCATGAAACATCAAGGCGTACCGCAAACAAAACTCTGCTCCGATTGTCACACCGGAGAAACTCCTACAAATGCAGTGAAGCCGTTTGTGCGGACGAGTAAGGTTTGTGAGTACTGAAGAAGTGATGAGTGATGAGTAGAAAGTGATGAGTTAAAAGACACTCGATTCTCACTACTCATCACTTATTCCTCATCACTCATCACTTTCTACTCATCACTTCTCCCCTCTTCCTCTTCCTGTATTCCACACACTGCTCCAGCACGCGACGGTATTCGCGGACGTCGACATCGCGTTCACAGCAGAACAACATTAGCTCTCCATCATCGCGGAAATTTCCATCCCATTCGATAAGCTGCTCGTCATTCCAGGCTGGAGAATATTGTTGTAGTTTCTCATCTTCCATGCGGTCAAAATATGCGCGTAGATTGAAACTGGTTTCGTCCATTGGTTCATCTGTCGGGTCTTGTTCAAAGTTCCAGATTGGTTGTTGAAAATCCATAATAAATTCGACCAATTAATTTGTATGATATTGCTGAATTCTGAATGTTAGGCATATAATGCGTCTGCCTTCCAAACGGGACAACAATTTCGAATCTTAATTTGTTCCGTTTGCAATTCAAAAGTAAAAACTAGCTGGGATTTGCAAAACGAAAAACTAAAAGCTGACATTCGATCAGCTTAGAAAAGTCATAGTGATTCTCTTCCTATGTCTTATACCAAAACTTCTCTTATCGATAAATGCAGAGACGGTATTTTATGAATCCTCCTCTGCCTGAAAATTGCCGTATGAGGCATTATCACAATCACAAAACCAATCCATTTTCCCTTTCATTGGGAACTTAAGGAGTTCAAAAGCTATATGCGAAGTATTTCCCCAACGCACACCAGCATCAATCTTTTGCGCAAATTTCTTTGCGTTTGTTTATTAGCAATTCTAACGACAGTTGGTTTCGCGCAAGCGCCAGTCGGTACAATCTCCGGATTAGTCACTGACCCTTCTGGCGCAGTTCTGCCGAACGCGACAGTTACCATCAAAAATAAAGCCACCGGGGCGGAACGCAAAGTCACCGCATCTTCCGAAGGAACGTATTCAGTGCCAGCGCTACCCGCAGGCCAATATGAAGTATCAACCCAAGCCAAAGGCTTCAGCACCCAGCAACAGGAAGTCACAGTTACGGTTGGTTCGATCATAACAATTGATTCAAAAATGCAAATTGGGCAAACAACTGAAATCGTCAACGTCGAAGGTTCAGGCTCGGCACAACTCGCCACTGAGTCACATTCAGTTGATGGCGTTATCACACGTCAGAAAATTCAGGAACTGCCACTCAATGGGCGAAATTTTTTACAACTCGCTTTCCTTGAACCAGGCGTTTCGACCTCGGCGGGAACCACTTCACAATACAATTCCTTGTTTTCAGTTTCTATTCTTGGTGGCGACTCAGGAAAAACTGCCATTACTGTTGATGGCGGAAACGTGCGCAATTCCATCGAAGGTGGAACCGGCATGAACTTCTCGCAGGAAATGGTGCAGGAGTTTCAACTTTCATCTGCCAATTTCGATCTTTCAACTGGTATCACCAGCGTCGGTTCAGTGAATGTCGTCTCACGCAGCGGCGGCAATAATTTTCATGGTTCAACTTATTACTATTATCGCGATCACAACATGTCCGCTTACCCCGGATTGAAAAGAGTTTGTCTTGAGAATCCGACAAATCTGGTTTGTACGAATCCCGGTGATCGTAAGCGAGTAGAAGACCCGTTTTTTGCCCGTAGTAACCCCGGCTTTGTATTCAGCGGTCCAATCAAGAAAGATCGCGCAGCTTTCTTTACCAACTACGAATACACGAAACAAACACAGGCGTTCACAGTGCAACCCAATCTTCCGTCTATCGCAGGACTCGCGGGTAACTTTAGCAGCCCCTACGCCGGACATTTATTAAGTGTCAAAGTTGATGTCAAACTTACCGACAAGCACAATATTTTTGGACGCTTTTCCAATGACAAAAATCAAGGCTTTGGTCCCGGTGGAGGATCAACTTTGCCTTCTAACTGGCTTCAAAACACGAACACTTCCAGACAAGCAGTGATTGGCTTAACTTCCGTTTTTAAGCCAACCTTAGTCAACGATTTCCGTTTCAGCTTTACCTACTGGCGTAATCGCAATCTCTTTGCCGATAACACTGTCTGCGCGGGTTGTTTAGGATTGGGCTTTGGACAGCTTGCCATCAACGGATCAAATCTAACGTTAGGTAATACTTCGAATGCGACTCAGGGTCGAGATTTGTATCGTTACAACTTCACTGACAATTTAACCTGGCAAAAAGGCACTCATCGCTTCCGTGTCGGAACTGAGTTGGAGACTGCTCCGGGAACAGGATTCTGGGGATATTGCGATCCCGCCTGTAACACTGCAGCTCCTCCAGAGTTAGTCAGAAGCGTAGTTCCGACAAACCTGATACCGCTCTTATTTCCAACCCTTCCAACCGTAATCCGAACCAACGCTGATCTGCTTAACTTGCCATTTCTGGGCGGTGTCATCGGTGTAGGCGATCCGGCACAGCCACCGCCTTACAACATTGACAAAGCCAAAGTAAATAACCGGATGCGTTTTTACGGTCAGGATACCTGGAAAGTAACTCCTAAATTCACTCTCAACTATGGACTGTCCTGGAATTTTGAAAGTACATTAGTCAATCGTGATATTGATAAGCCAAAATTCCTGGCTCCGCTGTATGGCAGTGACTTATCTGCAACCAATAATAATTACAAGAACTTCTCGCCGTCACTTGGTCTTGCCTACGCACCTAATTCCAAAACCGTTTTTCGCGGCGGAGCAGGAATCTATTGGGACACTGAATCACTCTTCAGAAGATTACAGGAACGCGCATTTATTGGCCCGCTGGGTAATGGACGCATTCAGTTTCCAGCCAGTGGATTCACCAATATCTTCCCGGGCATTGTCAACATTAGCCGAGGTGGAGTTCCCCTTCCAGTCGGCGCAACTTTACCGCAAGGCGAGTTAACCAACTTGACAGTGGGTATGTATAACCAAATTGTCGCAGCTCAGCTGCCAGCAATTATCAATGCACTGAAACCAGCGAGCGCAAACGATTTGACGATCCGGTCAATTGACATCAACAAATCAGCCGCACAACTATATCCAAAGAATTATCCAGTGCAGCGCAGCTATCAGATGACTGCCGGAGTACAACGTGATCTTGGACATAACATGGTACTCAACGTTGACTTAGTGAGAAGAGTCTTCACAAACCTTTTACTTGGTGAGATAGACTACAATCGTTTCAATCGCCGAATTGCTGGTGTGCAAAGTCCTGTCATTCGGATTTGTGCTCCAGCGGAACGAAGTAATCCTGCCATCCAATGCTCAAATGGCTCAATTACCTTTTGGACACCCGGTGGACGTAGCACCTATAACGCAATGCTTCTCAAACTTGATAAGCGTTTCTCTGACCATTTCTTGTTCACAGTCTCTTATGCTCTGACCAATAATAATGGGTATAACGGTGTCAACAACCTCGATAAATATAACAGTACCTGGGGACCGCAAGGCGGACGCCACGGACTGAATGTTTCAGGAATCGTTGAACTCCCCTGGGGCTTCCAGTTAGGTATAATTTCATCAATGGGATCTAAAGGTCCATTGACGCCAACTGTTTCAGGGGTAGACCTTGACGGTGATGGAACAGCCTCTGAGCCGCTGCCTGGATTGTCCTGGAACTGCATCAATCGTGGCTGTGGTAAAACAGAACTGGCTACCGCAGTCGCAGCCTGGAACACGAAGTATCCCGTAGGTTCAAAAGATGCTCGTGGACAGGCAATTCCTCAACTGACCTTGCCTGCAAGTTATGAATTAGGAGACGACTTCAAATCACAGGATATACGGATCAGCAAAAAATTTACCTTCAAGGAAAATTACAAACTTTCCGTCTTCTCTGAAATGTTTAATGTTTTCAATTTCGCCAATCTAGGCGGACATAACTTCACCGTCAACTCCGGTGGGGCCTTTGGGCAGCCAACAACACGTGGCAATCAGGTCTTCGGATCGGGTGGACCTCGCGCTATCCAATTCGGAGGACGCTTCGAGTTTTAACTGAAGATATAATTGTATCTCGTCAAATGAAAAGCCTGCTCTGATTAACATCAGAGCAGGCTTTTTTCATAGATTCGACAAACTAACTCTTCAGCTTTTGTTGAAAAATTTACCAGTTGAACCAACTTTTTATTCTGATATAATTCCTTTTGCCTTCCCTAAATTATTTTAGGCCTGAAAGATAAGCCGTATTAAACGGCGCAAATGATTGATCTAGTTTTTGCTGTACTAAAAAACGATAGACTCATTACGGTCTGGTTGAGAATCAAAGCGTTTTGATTCTCAACCTTCAAACAGGTACTTCCAATTGAGAAATTTCCTTTTAAATTTTCCATTTTAGAATAATTCAATTTTCTATCTGCTACCTGACCGGAAATGAGCTAAAAAAATGTCCATTAACCTAAGGAGTATTATCTATGCGTCAATCAACGCGACTAACCTTCCTATTAAAATCTTTGCTCTGTGTCGTTATGTTGTGTTCCAGCACGGCTCCGCTTTTAGCACAGCAATCTAACGGCGACATCAAAGGTAGAGTATCTGATCCTCAAAAAGCCGTGATTCCAGGAGCCGTTGTTGTAGTCAGGAACACCAGTACCGGAGCGGAACGATCAGTTACCACTGAAAATGACGGAACATTTCAAGTCACCCAATTGAACCCTGGAGATTACGAAATCACCGTCACGGCGCAGGGTTTTAAAACTTCAAAACTACCGCTGTCGCTTTCGATTGGCGAATCTCTCAACACTGAAATCGGTCTTGAAATCGGTGGGGCTTCAGATACTGTCAATATTTCAGCCGACACCGCTGTCACAATCAACACTTCAGATTTCAAAGTTGACGGTGTCATCAATCGCCAGAAAATTGACAGCCTGCCCTTGAATGGCAGAAATTTTCTGCAACTCGCGCAGCTCGAACCTGGCGTCAAAGTCTCCACTGGTACACCTGGTCAATACAATAATCTTTTCAATGTTTCCATCGGCGGCGGAAATTCGGCTTTAACTCGCCTGACAGTTGATGGCGGTAATATCGTTGATCCGGTCACGGGTTACGCGGCGCAAAATTATTCCGTAGACACGGTGCAGGAATTTCAAATCTCGACTTTCAACTTTGATCTTTCAACTGGTGTCACCTCAGTCGGAGCAGTCAACATTGTTTCGCGAACAGGCAAGAATGACATTTTCGGAAGCGCTTTTGCCTTCTACCGCGATAATCATATGTCGGCTTATCCCACGCTCAAACGCGTAGGCAATGGCGAAAATCCCTTTTTCCGACGCTTACAAGCTGGATTTACCTTGGGCGGCCCGATTGTCAAAGACAAATTGGTTTGGTTCACGAATCTTGAGCGCTCCAATCAAACTTCCGCGCTATCGTTTATTAATTCCGGCAACCCGCAATTCGATCAATTTAATTCCGTCACCTCCAGCCCATATAAAGGTTGGTTGTATAACGCACGAGTTGATTACAACATCAACAGCAACAATACGGCGTATATCCGCGCCAGTTCTGATGTCAATCAAAGCTTTGCGCCTTCATCCTCGAACGTCCTGCCGTCATCGTGGCGTTATAACAAAAATGATGTGTATCAAGGACTGGCCAGTTGGAATTCGACGCTTCGTCCAAGCCTGACCAATTCACTGTCATTTAACTGGCAGTATATTGGCAATAAAAATTTAATTCCGGTTGATCAATGCGCGAATTGTATTGGCATCAATGGCCCTCAAATTCGCGTGAATGGCAGCGGATTCAATATTGGAAATTCGACCGACGCGCCACAAAATCGCGCGCTTCATCGTTATGAAACCAACGACAACCTAACCTGGTTAACCGGCAAACATGTCGTGCAAACCGGAGTCACTTTTGAAAAGGCTTATGGCATCGGGCAATGGAGCTTTGTTGATCCGGCGTTAGTCGTCACACATGATCCGCGCACGGTCGCGCTGGTGAATTCTGTAGTTGATAACCTGGTTTCTGGTTTTGGTGGACTAAGCCCACAAATCGCCTCAACTTTTGCTCCGTTTGGATCCTTTTTGAAATTGCCGTTACCAACCGCGTTCACAACTCCCGGCGCGACAATTACCTATAATGACATTCTTCAACTGCCCGTAGCATTTGTCCTCAGAGGCTTAGGCGATGGTGCGCAACCGCCGCCAAACAATGCTGATTACGCTCGTCACACATTCCGCTTCCGTACTTACGGGCAGGACACCTGCCAGGTCGGAAAAGGCCTGACATTAAAATACGGTTTATCGTGGATTTATGAAAATAAACTCTGGAATCACGATCTGAAAAAATCAACTTTGTTGCAGGATTTATATGGCGGAAGTCAGGCAAATCCACTCGATAAAAGCAGGTTCGCGCCTGCTGTAGGATTTGCTTATAACGTGGGTCAGAACAACAAAACTGTCGTCCGTGGTGGATTCTCAATGGCTTACGATACAAGTCTCTACGTCAACCGCTTAACTGAACGCGCCGCGCTCGGCCCTATCGGAAACGGACGCGTTTTATTGCCGGGAGATTTTTTCCAGAATACAACGCAACTGACCCCAACGACTCCGCCGCAATTAGCGGCTGGCTACGGTCAACTGATTACAGCTTTGCCAAGCATTGCGCAGCAAATCGTGGCTGCCTCGAATACGCCTGGGCTGACTGCGCAACAGAAAACTGATTTGCTGACGGTAGCGAGCGTCGTGCCGAACCTGGGTTTCATTAATCCTGCCGTCGGAGCCAGGTTAAATAATGCGACCTTGCAAACTTTGCCGACCCGGTTAACCACCGCGCAGGCATTGGCTACGTTGCAACAACAAGGCTCTGCCATTCAAGGGCAATTTAATCAACTTGGCAGCGCGGGAGTCATCGGTTTGGATTTCTTCAAGACGACTTCACAACCGATCATTGATCCAAACATCAAGATTCCGTATTCGTTGAATTACAGCTTTGGCGTCCAGCGCGAACTGCCCTGGAATATGATGCTGAACGCTGATTTTGTGTATCGTCGTTACGTCCACAGCTTCTTCCAACGAGATCGCGCCTTAACCGCTCGCGCCGCCTCGCTGGGCGGGCCGGTGATCCCGTTCTGTACGGCAGCGCAGGCTACTAATCCAACCGTGAGATGCATTAACGGTGAAGTGCAAGTCCTTGAAAGCAACGGCAGAGAAACGTATAAGGCGTTGCTAGTCAAACTTGATAAACGATTCAGTAATCGCTTCTCATTTACCGGATCGTACACGTTATCGCGCTCCAGCGGATACAACTATGGGCGTGACTTAACGAATCCTTTCGCGTTCTATGGCCCACAAGGAAATGATCGTCCTCATAGCTTTACGTTGAGTAGCGTCGTCAAAGCGCCCTGGGGCATAAATGTTGGATTAGTTGCGACGTATGAAAGCGCGCCACCTCTGACAGCTTCGATTCCTGGAGCAAATAATACTGACTTTAACGGCGACGGAACGAACAACGATTTCTTGCCGGGTTTAGGATTTAATGCGCTGGGACGCGGAGTTAGTAAAGACGATTTAATTCAATTAGTCGCGAATTACAACACAAACTTCGCAGGCAAAGTCGCTCCTCGTGGCGGAACCTTTCCAACGATTGCCTTACCCGCAAGCTTTGATTTTGGAGATATTTTCCAATCCCACGATATTCGATTATCAAAAGATATTAAGTTCGGAGAAAGGATTACTTTCGAGATTATCGGAGAAGTCTTTAATCTGTTCAATATCTCAAATAAAAGTGGATACAGCGGAAGTATTGACACCGGATTTGGATTGCCTACCAGCAAAGCAAATCCGATTTTCGGTGTTGGTGGCCCTCGTATCTTCCAAGTTGGAGGACGCCTTAAATTCTAATTTCACAATAAATTAAAAAAAGCCCGACTACGAAATATAGTCGGGCTTTTTTATTAGTTTTCTCCAATAAATCTAACAGTCGGTGTAGAATGATCGCAGCCTTTGTAGTTCGCTGAAAACATAAAACGGAGGTTCCCTCTTTTCCGCTTTTTCTTTCCAGATTTCAGCGAACTACAAAAGCAACGAAGTTCTATTTCCATCAATAAAAACGGACTTACCTAAAATTTAGTTACATCATTTTCGGTTTTTATCAAAAAAACTTTATTTACCCAATCCAGTTCACTTTCAATATTTACAGAGCCTTCAACCAACGCTAAATTGTTTACTTCTAAAGTATTGAGATCGCAGAAATTAAATTTACATGAACCTCAAGCGAATTTATTTTTCCATTTCCGCCCTTTGTCTTATCGTAGCGCTCGGAACCCTCGGCTATCATTTGATTGAAGGCTGGACGTATTTTGATTCGCTGTACATGACGGTTATCACGTTAGCCACGATTGGCTACGGGGAAACCCACGAGCTTACATTCCAAGGTCGCGTCTTTACTTTAGTCCTGATCGTCCTTGGCGTCAGTGCCGTTGCATTTATGCTCACGATGCTCACGCAAATTCTGATCGAGACACAAGTAGCCGCTGTTTTCGGGAGACGAAAATTGTATAAAGACATTAGTAAATTAAAAAATCATCACATCATTTGCGGAGCCGGGCGAGTTGGCATCCGCATTATTGATGAATTCAAAAAGAAGAATGCTGATTTCGTCGTAATTGAACGTGACCCCGTCGTCGCTGAGCGGCTTTTGCATCAGGGAGTATTGGTTTTGATCGGTGACGCGACAGATGAAACAGTCCTCGAAGGAGCCAACGTCAGCACCGCTCGCAGCCTGATTGCTGCCGCTTCCAGCGACGCAGAGAACGTTTATGTAGCGTTGACTGCCCGCGGGCTGAATCCTGATCTTTACATCGTTTCCCGCGCCTACGATCAAGCTGGCGAAAAACAAATGCGACGCGCCGGAGTTAATAAAGTTGTATCTCCAAATTTGATTGGTTCGCACCGGATGGCGCAGGCGGCGATGTCTCCGGCTGTGGCTGATTTTATCGAATTGACTACGATGACCGAATCGTTGGATTTGATTTTTGAGCAGATCCGCATTGAGCCGGATTCGGCGCTGGCAGGAAAGCAAATTAAAGATTCCGGTATTCGCGCTGAACACAATGTCATTATCGTAGCCATTACCGATAACAAAGGCACAATGAATTTCAATCCGGCGGGCGACAAAGAATTAAACGTTGGAGATTTATTAATCGCCATCGGCACGCCGACCGGATTAAAAAAACTGGCCGAAGTTGCGAATTATGAAAGGGAATAAAAAAGTAACGAGTAATGAGTAGAAAGTGATGAGTTTTAAAACCCCTCCTTCCTAATCGCTCATTACTCATCACTTTCTACTCATTACTTTTTTTCAATCTCCGCAATCTCTTCCGCACTCAAACGAAACTCTCCCGCACCAATAATTCCCTTCACCTGCTCCGACGTACGGATTCCGACAATGGCTGCCGTCACTTCCGGTTTTCTAAGCGTCCACGCAATCGCTGCTTCTCCAGCTGTCCGTCCGTGGCGTGCGCCGATTTCTTTTAATTTTTCAGCAATTGCCAAATTTCGAGAAAGCATCGGCTCCTGAAAGAAATCACGTTTTTTGCGCCAATCATTATCAGGGAAATTTTCAATCCGTTCTCTCGTCATTTTCCCGCTGAGCAAACCTGAAGCCATCGGAGAGTAAGCCAAAACCCCGATATTATTCGCAGCCACAAAGGGGAGAATTTCGGCTTCAATGTCGCGTTTGATCAATGAATACGGTGGTTGCAACGAAGTGATCGGCGCAATAGGCTGAATCCGTTTCATTTGCTCAACATTAAAATTTGAAACCCCAATGTGACGGACTTTGCCTTCGGCCTGAAGCTTCGCCAAAGTTTCCCAGCCTTCTTCAATATCTTCGACCGGAATCGGCCAATGAATTTGATACAGATCAATGGATTCGACATTTAGATTTCGCAGACTCTGTTCACATTCATTGCGAATCGAATCCGCTTTCAGGACGCCGATTAATGTTCCATCCGCTCCGCGCAGACGCGAACATTTCGTGAAGACAAAAGGCTTATTTGTGAGTCCGGCAATCGCCTGTCCGACGACTTTTTCAGAGTGACCGTGACCGTAAACCATCGCGGTATCAATCCAATTCATCCCGGCATCAATTCCGGCACGAATCGCGTTGATTGATTCGCTATCATCCTGGTCGCCCCACGCAAAAGCCCAATCTCCTCCGCCAATCGCCCAGGCTCCGATGCCGATGGGTGTGATACGAAGATCGCTATTTCCAAGTTGTCGTGTCTGCATTTTTCCTCCGATGTACCGCAAACTTTCCAGTTTGCGTTTTTCATTACTGTAAATATGTGAATCAGGGGTTCAAATAAACTATTGCTCAACAACGGGTTAGCGGAGCGAAAAATCACTGATGCCGAAATGCTAAGTCTATAAACCCTTTGT
>JAYTCQ010000214.1:0-2261 GCA_043736395.1 Blastocatellia bacterium
ACATTCCGCCTGAAGGCGGGACTACGAACATTTATTAGATTGTCCGATCAACGGCGGGAGCGATTAATTTCAACTGCTCCATTAATTTTTCAAATTGCTCCGGCAACAACGATTGTGCGCCATCGCACAAAGCTCTTTCTGGTTCGTTATGAACTTCAATCAATAACCCATCGGCTCCTGCGGCGACGGCGGCGCGTGCCATTGGCGGAACTTTGTCGCGGCGTCCAGTAGCGTGTGAAGGATCAGCGATGATGGGCAAATGCGAAAGTTTTTTGACGACCGGAATCGCCGCAATGTCCATTGTATTACGCGTGTACGTCTCAAAAGTTTTGATGCCGCGTTCGCATAAAATCACTTGATGATTGCCGCCGGACATAATGTATTCCGCTGACAACAATGTCTCTTCGACGGTCGCCGCCGGGCCGCGTTTGAGCAACACAGGCTTATCGAGTTTCGACAAATCTTTGAGCAAATTAAAATTTTGCATGTTGCGTGCGCCGACCTGCAAAATGTCTACGTAGCGCATAAACATTGGGATTTGCGTGGAATCCATAATTTCTGAAACAGTAAGCAGGTTGTAGCGATCTGCGATTTCACGCATCATTTTCAAACCCTGCTCGCCCAAGCCCTGAAAGCTATATGGCGAAGTCCTGGGCTTGAAAGCCCCGCCGCGCATAACCGTCACGCCGAGTTTCGAAACCGCAGATGCTACGGCTTCGATTTGCTCACGATTTTCCAGCGTACACGGCCCCGCCATCACGACAATTTTTTCACCGCCGATGACAACGTCTTTGATTTTGATTTGTGTGCCTTCGGGCTTGAAGGCGCGCGCCGCTAATTTGTATTGCGAACTGACGCGCACGACTTCGTGCACGCCTTCAAATAATTCGTACGCACGTGTATCCGTAATTTTTGCACCGACTGCGCCGAGCACTGTGTGACGCGCTCCGGTCGAACGATGAATATCAAAGCCTTCGTTGACTAAACGATCTACGACAGAGTTAACCTGCTCTTCTGTCGCGTTTTCTTGCATGATAACGATCATAAAATTTAATCAATCAAAGTGTTTTCAATGACTGCCTGTGTGTCCAATACTTCGCGTGTTTCGCGTTCTGCGTGAATGCGTTCAATTCTTCTGGCTTCATCAATGACGCGCTCAAAAAGCCGCTTGATGGCTTCATTGTCGAGCGGCCCGGCGTTCGCTTCCGTCACCAGAGTTATAACCTGCTTTTCTCGTTTTGGGTTATAAATTTCCAAGCCGAGCACCTTCTTAATGTGTCCGATTTCAACGGCGCATTGCGTCCTCTCATTAAACAGGCGAACTAATTCCTGATCAATTTCATCAATGCGGATGCGCCAATCGTCTATTGTTTTTGCTTCACTCATAAGCCGTTCATTCAGCCGTGAATTAATTGAGTAGTTAATTTTGCAACGTTCGCAACTAAGTCATCAGAACCTAAATTTCTTTCAATTTCGAGCACCAGACGCGAACCTACCACTGCGGCATCAGCATACTCGCAAACCGTTTTTACATGCTCATGCGTAGATATTCCGAACCCGACAGCGACCGGCAAATCAATATATTTTCTCACACGTTCAACGATGGATTTCACATCGCCTCCCATCTGTTCGCCGACGCCTGTGACGCCATTGCGAGCAATGACGTAAACAAATCCCATCGCGTAATTATTAATCAATTTAATACGCTCATCACTCGAAGTCGGAGCCACCAAAAAAATCGTATCCACTTCCGCAGCTCGCATTTTCGCGACAAAGCTATCAGCCTCTTCCGGGATCAAATCAGTGATCAAAACCCCGTCAACTCCGGCGGAGCTAAGTACGGTTCCCATATCATCGCCTGCGAATTGTAACAACGGATTGAAATAAGTAAACAGCACAATCGGTACATCGCATTTCGCCTTGAAGCGCGTGACCAGCGGCAAAATATCCGCGATGCCAATTGGTTGCTGCAACGCCCGCTCAGAAGCCCGTTGAATCACTGGACCATCCGCCATCGGATCAGAAAACGGGATGCCGAGTTCGATGATGTCGGCTCCCGATTCGGCGAGGGCGAGCATTAATTTTTCCGTCGTCGCTAAGTCTGGATCGCCTGCGGTGATGTAAGGGATGAAGGCTTTGCGGTTTTCAGCTTTTAGTTGAGAAAATCTTTCGGTAATTCGGGTCATTTATTTTTTTCCTGAGTAAGTAATTCGCCAAATTTTATTCGCCCCATCATCCACCACCAACAGCGAACCATCTTT
>JAYTCQ010000215.1:0-28223 GCA_043736395.1 Blastocatellia bacterium
TCAATTTAGTTATTATGCTTTTCGTCCTATTGCTTACGTGGATGGAAGATTGTCAGGAATCGGCTTTCACATCGGCCCGCATCAATAAACAGTGCGGAAGCCCGCATAAAATCAAAAAGAGCAAAAGCCGCCAACAATGCCCCGTTATCGTTGACGGCTTCTACTCTTTGTAAGTGCTTTCTTTTGACTACTACCGCGAAAGCAAGGCCAGTATACGCGAGAAAAGTTTAAATGCAATTAAAAAACGTTCAACTTGACTTCTTTTTATTAAAAACTAATTATTGCAATAGTTTACAAGAATAAATATTCTCATTTTTTGTCACTTTACAATAAAAAAACAGAGCAAACCTCTCAATTGAGAAGCTTGCCCTGCTCTATTTTTTACTCGATTAGAAGTAAAGTTTCAATCCAACCTGGAAGCGTCGTGAAGGCGCTGCCGTTGCATACTGTCCAAAATTCGCCGTTAAATTGGTGTTCGGCGCAACAGTTTGAGGAGGGGTAGAGTTTGGGTTAAGTGCCGCCACAGTAAACGAACCTGCCGTTCCAACCGTTAAATATTGAGTGTGATTTAAGATATTGAATCCCTCGACCCGGAATTGTAACCGAGTTGATTCGCTCCATAACTGAAAATTCTTAAACAACGCAATATCCCAATTATTTAGCCCTGGTCCATAAATTGGTGCTTTGGATACCGTACCCACACCGTTGACACAACCTGCTCCACAATTGGTAATACCTGCACCGCCTGCTAGCGGTGCTTTGAAAGCGTTCGGATTAAACCAATAGATTTTAGGGTCTAAACCACTTAGGTCTTTTGGGTTACCGACTTGAACGCAACGGCTATCAATTCCGTTACCTGCGGCTCCAGTCAGGTCAGTACCAGCAGGAGGGCTACATCCGATTCCAATCGGCGATCCAGTTTGAAATGTTGAGACACCTGAAAGTTCCCAACCATCCAAAGCAATCCTGCTGAACATATTGTCCCCGAAATTCTTGCTGAAATTCGGCAGATTGTAGGTGTAGTTGAAAATCAGGATTTGACGACGATCAAATCCGGCAGGACCATAGTTACGTGTCCGAGGATCAATGTATGGATTTGTCGGTGCGCTTCCTTCGGCATCAGTGTAATTTAACGCTTTCGACCAGGTGTAACTGACGTTGAAAGTCATGTTTTTTGAGAAACGCTTATTTACCTGTATCTGCAAACCATTATAGTTACCATTGGCAGCAAAATCTTTGTAGATAATGTCGCCATAGCCTTGAATCGGGCGAAGGAAGTTAGCTTGCAAGGTAGCACCAGCAACGTCCTTACTTGAAGCTAGAAAATTGGTACCATAGGGAACGGCATTCAGGTTACGCGAAACAAGCAAATGTCGTTGTTGATTTCCAACATAAGCGATGTCAATCATAGTCCCAAATCCGAGGTTCTGCTGGATGCCGATGCTCCAGTTATACACTGCCGGTGGGCGGAAATCACGATTGATGAACTGGACGTTGACCGGACTTCTACTTAACGGAGTCGCCGCTAAATTGTTGATTGTTGTGAAATTTGCAACTGGAGCAACTACCAACGGAGGCAACTCTCTGGATTGCAAAACGTGATCATCAGCAAAGCGGTCAAAGTACATTCCTGCACCCATTCGCACTGCTGTTTTGCCGTTACCAAAAACATCCCATGCAATACCAAGCCGTGGTCCAATTTGAACGGGGGGTAGTTTCAGCAGTTTTTGATCGTAGATAGTCATGCCCTGAAACGGAGTTCCAACGGAAGAAAATGTTCCGATCTTCACTGCAGGAAGTAAAACTCCTGTACTGGGATCACGCCCGATCTTGCGGACAGTAGTCCCTGGCAGCGGGGTACAAAGTGTTGGATTGGCAATCACATCAGCCGGAGTACAGTTATAAGGTGTTACCAACTTAGGTTGCTTGGAAGCATCATAAACACTTGGATCAAACGCAGCTAATTTATCGTTCTCGCTGTAGCTGCCCTGAACGATAACAAAGCGTGCTCCAGCATCAATCGTGAGACGTGAATTAACTTTCCACGTATCCTGTGCATACCATTCGAGCTGGTTATACCGTGCGTGCCCATCAGGATGACCTGACGCCTCTGTGTAACTGGAAACAACACCTAAGGCTGCATTCGCATAACCATACCCGTTATTGAGAGGATTATTATTATCCGGAGCGAAGCTGTACGCCCCATTGAAAACAGTAGCACGTGCAGCATTGCGTGCGGTGCGTTCCCAGTAAATTCCAAACTTCATGTGATGGTTGTTGCGATTATAGGAAAAGTTATCGCTGGTATTCCAAACACTATTGGTTCCAAAAAATGGATAACGTCCTTCCATCGCCAGATTGGTTGCGCTGGTTACGCCAAACGTGACATTCGGAATCAAATTAAGTGGATTTGAAGTCGGATAAAACTGAGGCAAAGCGCCTAACCCGGTTTTAGTTCGATTGTTGAGATCAAGCGCGTTTTCAAAGGGATCAACCGTTTGCTTTGCGCGATTAATACCAACGGTGAATTCGTTGAGCATGTTGCTGTTGAGGGTTCGAATCCAGGTTCCGACTGCACCTACACTTCGAACCGTGTAGATGGTTTTGAATTGCGGAAAGGCGACTGTCGAGCCAAGGAAAGTTCCACCATTACGCGATTCAAAATCTTGAATTAACCGGACGTAAGTTTGATCTTTCGAGGTAGCATTATAATCAACTCTCAAGATGGAATCGCGTCGCGGACGAGTATCAATAATTTCGTCCTGACGGTTACACCTTGCTACTCCACACACCGTTAAAGGGATATTCGGTTCTGGTAACGCCTTCAGAAGTGCCAGGCCTCGCGCATCAATCAGACCTGCTGCCGCTACGTTATTATTCGGGATTGCAACACGCGTTACAGGGTGGACAAGCGCAGCAAATCCTGCCCCGTTTATTGGAGCCTGACTGAAATCTCCTGCACGTTCCAAGAGTGTCGGTACAACAGTTTGCGTAAATGAGCCTATCTTGCGCGGCAAAAATTCCTGCGAGAAAAAGAAGACTAATTTATCGCGATTCTTATTAAAATCAGTACCTGGTATAAGCACAGGACCACCGACAAAATAACCGGGATTATTGAAACGATACTTTGGTTTCGGGACAGCTACTGCAGTTGTAGAGCCTGCAACTGCGGGGTTACGATTATTCGTCCACTCATTCGCATTGAACCATTCATTACGATTGAAGTAATAAGCCCCTCCGTGAAATTCACGTGAACCGCTCTTGGTCACGGTCGTGATATTTCCGCCGGAGCTGTGTCCGTATTCCGCCTGAAAGTTATTCGTCAGCACTTTTACTTCCGCGATCGCGTCAATGCTTGGTGCTAAATAATTGGTTCCGTTTTGTCCGGTATCAGAAAGGTTGACACCATCAAGATTCAGGTAAATTGCAGTTGTACGCGTTCCATTAATTGAAATACCACCTGCGGTTGCCCAGCCTGGCGCATCGCGTCCGGTTGCATTCCCATCCACAACACCAGGAAGCATGCGCATACCGCTCATCCAGTCACGCCCCTTGAGAGGAAGTTCCTGATATTGACGAGTTGTTATAACGCCGGAACGTTCCGCACTTTCCGTTTTAATGGCGGATTGCTCAGCGGTAACAGTCACGGTTTCGCCGACTTGTCCAACTTGCAGGACTAGCGAAGGCAATGTCACGCGCTCAGCGGCGGAGACGACTAAATTGGTTTGCTCCAATTTTTTGAAGCCGTTTGCTTCAATTGATAAGTTGAAGTTTCCCGGCAAGAGTTCCGGAAATACAAAACGGCCTTCGGCGCTGGTGGTTACTGAACGCGTTTGTCCGGTTTGAATATTGGTCAGTTGAACTGTTGCATTAGAAACAACGGCTCCACTGGAATCTGTCACGGAACCTGAGACTTGTCCGGTTAGTCCTTGAGCGAGGGCTATTCCTGAACATACCCAGAGCGACAGTGCGAATAATGTAGCAGTCACAACGTGACGACTGTACATTTTCAACCCTGTGAATATCTTGGTCATGGTGATGTACTCTCCTTACATTTTTTGCGATGGAAGTTAAACGAATACGCTGAATAAACAACGCTCCGCATCTGAGATCAAAGGGAACGCAGCCTCAAAACGAGACTACGGCTTTTATCAACGATTGCGATTCTTCAGCCCAGCTTATTTTTTTACTGTCTTTTGTTAGTTAGCGATCTGTCTGACAACAGCGCTTTTTATTTATGCCAGCAAAGAGAATAGTAGGAATCTCATCTGTATCAACCAAATGAATGACAACACAAGAGATAATTCTATTCTGAACTAAATCTATAAATTCTTCAGCCAAACGTTGCGAAGTTCTAACTTCATCGGCGGTCCCACATGCATCTGGAACCCAAGCAATCCGCCCATTGAACGTCCTGCCGGATCGTCGTCAATCGCTTCGGAAAACAGATGACCATTGATAATGTGCGTTAGCCGATTGCCACGCGCGATGATGTGATAGGTGTTCCAGTCGTTCACCTTGATTGTCGCTTTGAGATCGTCGGGATTACGCAAATTTGCGATCACACGTTTTTTGTTGCCTGGCGCGATATGCACCATTTGCCCACGCGGCGCGAGAAAGGCGCGCCCACGCTCTTCATACAAAAGTCCGGTAAACTGGTTCGCGAAATCCATGTCGGCCTGATAGCCCTTGAGTACCCACTTGCCCACCTCGGGCATCTCGATGCTGCGGTACTGAATGCCGGTGTTAGTCGAGTTCATCTTGAGGTCAACTTTTAATTCAAAGTCGCCGGGCTGGCTGCCGCGATAGATTATGAAGGTATTCAACTTGACAGGCTTTTCAGCAGTGCTTTCGCCGATGATTGATTCGTTTTCGACGCGCCAAAAATCAGGATTACCGTCCCAATTTTTCAAAGTCTTGCCGTCAAAGATAGCATCAAATCCGGTGTGATCTTCGATTGCCATCGGTTCGATGCCCGTACGCATTCCACCACCTGCGGGACGCTGACCGCCCGGGCCTTGTGGAGCGCCTGGCGGGGGACCTTGTTGTTGAGCACTGGTGTGTTGATAGGCGAATAAGACGGCAAGAATTAACGCGGCGGAACCTGCGATTAGTTTTTTCATAAGTTAGTTTTTTCTGTAGCTAGTGCTTGTTGATGTGATGAGACTTCGCTTACTTATTTTGCAACTGCTTCCCATTGACGACTTTGGGCAGATTTTAAAACTGCATCGGTCACATAATCCGTCGCCAGACCATCTCTGAAAGTTGGCGCAGCAGATTTGCCTTCGCCTAAGGCTTCTAGAAAATCTGCCACTTGATGCGTAAATGTATGCTCGTATCCGATCTGCAATCCGGGAACCCACCAACGATTCATATACGGATGATCGCCATCCGTGATGTGAATGCTGCGCCATCCGCGCAACTGACTTTCATCACGATGATCGAAATATTGAATGCGATGCAAATCATGCAAATCCCAGATTGCTGACGCATTCTCTCCGTTGATTTCGAGTGTATACAGTGCCTTATGACCACGAGCATATCGCGTCGCTTCAAATGAAGCCAGCGAACCATTCGCAAATCGGCACATAAATAAACTGGCGTCATCAATCCCAACCGGAGTGATTTCCCCCGTCAAATTATGCTTACGTTCTTTGATAAAAGTTTCGGTCATCGCGGAGACTTCCGTAATCGCACCGTTCAGCCAGAGCGCTGTATCAATGTTATGCGCCAGCAAATCGCCAGTGACGCCGCTGCCTGCGACGGATGCATCCAATCGCCACAGGCCCTCACCGCCCTGCGGCAAATCCTGCGAAATCGTCCAGTCCTGCAAAAACTTCGCGCGGTAATGAAAAATTCTTCCGAAGCGGCCTTCGTCAATCAAATGCTTCAAGAGCGTCACTGCGGGCACACGACGATAGTTGTACCAAACCATATTGGCGACGTTAGCCGACTCAACGGCTTCAACCATCGCCATCGCTTCTACTGCTGTGCGTCCCAGTGGTTTTTCGCACATTACAATTTTGCCCGCTTTGGCGGCAGCAATTGCAATTTCAGAGTGCGTATCATTTGGGCTGGCGATGTCAATTAAATCAATGTCATCACGTTCGACGAGTTTGCGCCAATCAGTCTCGACAGATTCATAGCCCCAGTTTTCGGCGAACGCCTGCGCGCGCTCAGGATTGCGAGCGCAGACTGCTTTCAAAACAGGTTTGTAAGGAAGATCAAAAAATCGTCCTGCTTGCAGGAACGCGTTGGAGTGCGTGCGCCCCATGAATCCATAACCGACGAGTCCTATATTGAGTTGTTTTTTTGCCATAGTATTTAATGTACGGTGAACTGTTAGTTCGCCGATTTTCTGCTTAATTTTCGCTTGGGTAATACTTGTCCGGCTCCGAAGTGTTGCCATCCGCTAGATCACAAAGCCGACGAAAATTCGGAAGCATTGCAAGCCAGACATCTTCACCCATAGTGGCGACGACTTTTGCTTTGACTGTAGGGCGATCCACTATTTTTTCCTGCTTGAGCAAGAAAACAATGTCATCCAAGTCTTTTTGTCGTCCAGCATTTATTTTCAAAATCACCAGCCACTCAGGAGTGACAATTCGCAGTCCATTCGGAAAATCAATCGCTTCGCGCAAAGCCGCTTCATAATATTTTCGATAACCATCGTTGCGAACGAGCCAATCAATTTGGACGGCGTACTTCCCTACTTGCAGGGTGTAACTACTTCCACCAAAAGTCAGTGGATGTTCAGGAGTTAGCGACAAATTCTTTGAGGCTATAATGTCCACATCTTTTGTGAGTCGCTCACTCCCGTAAAGATGCATCGCCAATCCGCCAACAATCGCCCAGGCAATTTCTTCCTGCACCGCCAACTTGCTTACCTGCTGCACTGCCTCAACTCCCGTATCCGTTGCAATCATCGGATGGGAAACGCTGTGCAAGACACGCTCGACAAGCTGTTTGTATTCGGACTCACTCATTAAAACTTAATTCCAACCATGCGCATCCCGCACCGCAATCATTGCACCCAAAATATCATTCCAGGTCTGCGGGTCAGTCATCGTTTCATTCGAGAACATACAGCCGTCCCAATTGATATGCTGGGTGCTGTGGGTCAAGGCTCCCGTTTCATCACGCAGCCATAGACCTGCGCCGCGTGTGATGTCTAATTTTCCGTTCGGGTCTTTCGGTAAGCAATGGCGTCCAGTTTTGTCGTGTGAACCTCCGCCTTTGACTGTCGCGTCATTCTGCGCGACGTGAAAATCTTTGACCCACGGACGTAAAACCTTCGTCATTTTTTCTAACGCTTCATACAAAATTTCTTTGTCTTCCCAGTCATAACCATCGGGAAGCAAGCGATGTTGCTCGGCGTTGTAGCCCATTGTAAAAAGTAACGTATGCGCCATGTCCGCTTGAATGCCCAATGTTTCCGGGCGTCCGACTTCTTCTAGCAAATCGTTGAGGTCTTTCCAGCTGTGCATTCCGCCCCAACAAATTTCACCTTCTGCCGCGAGACGTTCGCCGTAGCCTTCGGCAATGTTGCAAGCTTCGCGAAAAGTGTCAGCAATAATTTTTGTATTCCCAACCGGATCAGCCGCCCAATCACTGGGGCTGCACGAAGAATCTACGCGAATTACGCCGTACGGACGAATGCCGATTTCTTTGAGCTTTTTGCCAATCGCGCACGATTTTTGCACTTGCGTGAGAAAGGCATTGCGCTCTTCTTCGGAACCCATCGCGGAGCCTCCGCCGGTGCCGCCCCAAACGGGAGCGACGAGCGATCCGATGACTAGGTTGCGCGAAGCGACTTGGTCGGCGAGTTCTTTTAATTGGTCGTCACTCGAATCAACATCGGTGTGCGGCAGCGAGAGAAAAATATCTACGCCGTCAAATTTTTGACCGTTCACTTCAGCGGCAGCGGTCATATTCAACATTGTTTCAAATTCAATAACTGGCTCAGCATCGGGGCCGCCTTTGCCGACTAAGCCAGGCCAGGTTGCGTTGTGGACTTTGGGAAATTGATTCATAAAATTCCTAAGAAGGAAATCAAAAGGCAAATATCAAAAATCAAAAGTTAAAAGGTCGGCACTTTATTTTTGATTCCTGGTTTCAAGAATCAAATCGGCGCAGCCTTTCCAAATTTATTTTTGCCTATTGATTTTTGATATTTGCCTTTTGATTTATATTTCTATTTAACTAAATACTCAGCATCTGGATTACCAGGACCAAAATGCTTTAGCATCACAAGCGGATCCGTCTCGCTTAAATTCGTAATCGTGACGCCGTTTTCAGCCACGTTGAGGGTGACAAAATATTCATCCTGCGTCATTTGTCCGAAGCGAATCATCGCGGGAGTTGACGCTGAATGATTGCCGATCTTGCCGTAGCCTTCTGTCAAAATCATGCCGTACGCCGCAGCGTCTTTGATGACAACCGTTTGTTTTGGAAACACCGTTAATTCTTTCGCCGAATAATGACGATTGCCGTACGTGATCCAATTTTCGCGGTAGCCTTCCGCTGCCATTTCTTCAATCGGCTTCACGGGTTTCGGGAAAATTTTATTGGAAGCTCCGAACTCAGGATTGACGTTCCCTTCCCAGTCCAGCATCCCCACCAAATATTCAAAATCGTAATGATGTTCGGTTGGCACGTCCTTTGTTAACAGACTCCAATCAACCACGCGACCTTCAACTTCGGATTGGAACATCCCGAATACGTCGCTGTTGACTTGTGGTTCGTAGGTCACAAGTGAGCCGGGAGCGTGTAAAATTCCGGCGTTCACCTGCCATCCTGTGCCTGGCTCCAAGCGGTAAGCACGCGAATGATTCAGGATTCCATTGTCGCCTTTATTCCAATTTTCGAGACAGCGGAAAACGTCTTCTTTGGTCGTGCCGGGCTCAAGTCCCATGTACGTGTGAGGGAACAAATTCACGACAGAATTAAATTGCGGCGGAAAATAATATGCTTCAGGTTTTCCCTTTTGTCCGACCTTTTTCGCGTGTTCATCACTCTGATGCATGTGGTGTGGAATGGCTCCGAGATTGTCGAAAAATTTGCAGAGCATGCCCCATCCGCCAACAGTAGACATTGTATCTGCGCCGAGAATTTGATCTCCGGCAATTTCGATAGCATCCTTCAATAGAAAATGTTTTCCATCATCCGTACGCACATAACTCAAGCCTTCGTCTTCGAGCGTATGTTCGCCATTGGAGGCTTTGGTCGTCGAAGAAAACCAACGTTCATCAATGCCGCCGCGATGTCCACCGAAGGCGTATAGATCATCTGGATGAAGCTTTAATCTTCGTCCCGGAATCAGAAATGAGCGTGGAACCCAGCAAGGTTCAAGCCGAAAAATTCCCGCTCCCGCATCAAGAGCGTTTTGAATTTGAGTTAGATTCAACATAAGTGAGTAAGTCCTATGAGTATTTTTATTTGTAAGAAATTAGTTTCTATGGAGCGATCAAGCATCCAACAAACGGAAGTTTATTGAACTTTTCCGAGCGCCTGCCCGATTGCTTTTTCTGCCAATGGAGCCATCACAGAATAACCCGCATCATTCATAAGCAATCCATCATTTGTAAATTCTTTTTTCAGATTTCGACCTTCAGCTAAAGCGGAATAATAATCAAGGTAAACGGTTCCACTTTGTGCGGCGTACTCTTTCAGCCAGCCATTAATTCCGATGATTTTTCCAAACGGCCTGAGTACTGACTGCTTCGTATAACAATCACAAATCGGAGTCATCGAAGCCAGCACGACCTTGATATTATTGACCTTCGCCAGCTCAACGATGGACATTACATTTTCCGCAAACATCTGCTGCGTAATCGGCCCCGTCACGCTGGCCAGATCATTGGAACCAATTTGAATCACGACAACTTTCGGATTTAATTTAATGACGTCCTGTCGAAATCTCACTAACAGCTGCGGTGAAGTGTGACCTTTTATTCCGCGATTGATATAAGGCTTACCGGGAAAAAATGGCGTCGAACCACTGCCCCAATTTTCAGTAATTTCATCGCCGAGAAAAACGACTCTGTTTTCGTCGGGCTTGGGCTTGGGCAGTTCGGTATTTTCGCTGCCATAACGAATCAAGCCAGCCCAGTCCCAAAGCAATTTTCGTTGCGCTTCAACTTGCTGTTCAAGAGCTGAAATTGTCGCTGAGTAATTTTGCGATGGACTCACGGCGGCCAGACACCCAACGACCACGATTAACAACAACAAGAAAATAAAAATTCGTTTCATTCAAAAATTATACGATCTTTTTTCGCATCAATTTTTTCGGCTTCGATGCCGGGAACTTTTTTCAAATCGTCAATAGATTTGAACGCGCCATTTTTTTCACGGTAGGCAATAATCGCTTTCGCCTGTGACCGCTTAACCGAAAGAATGCTTTCGAATTCGATAGCATCCGCCTTGTTAACATTCAGCCGTGGGGCTTCATCCGCTGGATAACTTTTCGCCAGATATTCTGTCACGATAGCAATTTCAGCATCCGTAGATTTCAAACCAAACGCGACCATTTTTTCGACAGTTCGTTGCCAGCCAGCTCTGTCCTGCTTTTGTGAAAGTGACTTATCTAAATCGTGACAAGACGCACACATTTTTTGCGTTTCTTCTTTGCCCGCACCATCCGGCATTGGACGCGTTTGCAGTGTAGAAAAATTTGCCGAAGAATATTGCGTCGCCAAAAAAATCATCGTGATTGCTACCACAAAAATTCGAATGGACTGATTTGAAAATTTCATAACTTTTACGTTTTCCTCTCAAACATTAAAATATTCTCAGAGCTGACAACATGGATTCCAAAATGCTTTGAATCGTTGTCTGAAGGGTAGGTTCTCAACCTGCCCTGCTTCTTTGGAATGGGGCAGGTTGAGAACCTACCCTTCAGATTAATGTTCCATCGGAAAACCAAATGTATAAATCGTCCCGTCGTAAGTCGTCACATAAATCTGACTCATTCCGGCAGTTAATGCATTGCCGTGAACAAATGAAGTGATTGTATTTCCGCTATTCCACAATTCTTTTCCAGTCGTCGCATCCAGCGCGTAAAGCACTGCCGGGATGGATCTCGCTGCACGTTGCGCTGCCGTCGCTTTGCTATTTTTCCCTTTAAATTCGCCACTCGAAGTCACAAAGGCGACGCCATTAATTATAGTAGGCGTCAGCGGAGATTCGAGATTCCCTTTTGCCCATCCTGGCTGCAATGAAATTGCACCGTTCTCTGAAACGACTTTCCACGCGACGACGCCGTCTTTTGCGCCTTCGGGAGTGAATCCAAGTTCTGTCACTTGCGAATTCGCAACAGGAGCTAAAATCCAGCGCGTACCAGTGGAATCCTGCCAGCTTGTTAAGGCTCCAGGCGCAAAATTTGCCGCCTTCAATGTAGCCTTACTTGAAGCAATTGGTTTTGATAGATCGGCAGGATCAAGCAAGTGAACGCGTCCGTCTTTTGTGGCTGCGGCCACGACAGATTTCTCCTTGTGAGAAAAAATTACTGGTGATGAAGCAAATTCAATTCCAGCCGTAAACGAAGATTTCACGGCTAACGTTTTGTGATCAAGCGCGACGATTGAATTCGCTTTTTCTCCACCGCTTCCTGTTGCGACAAAAATTGTACCGTCAGCGTCAAATGCCATCCCGGTCAAGCCGACGACATTCGCTTTGAAGGATTTCACTTCCTTGCTTTCGAGATCCGTCGCCCAGACGCCATTCGGTGCTCCATTGCAACTGTTTTGCGTGGCGACATACGCGTATTGATCGGAAACCAGCAAGCCGGATGCAGTGGCATTCGGAGGAATAAATTTCACGGGAGCCTTGTAATCTGCCCCATTCGATAAATGCATCGAATGCAACATGCCATCGCTGGCAACCGCGTAAACCAAAAACGGCCCTGCACCTAATTGACCGCCTGGAGGATTCGCCGTATTCACTCGCCCGGGTTGAGGCATCATCGGATTCGACGAAGCTGGCGGCGGCGGTCCGGCAGGTCGTGGCGGATTCGGTCTGACATTCGCCAAAGTCACTGCTCCCTGCCCTGCTTCACCAACTGCACTTTTTGCTGGAGTGTTTCTGCCTGTACCGCCGTTTGCTCCCGGCGGAGGCGCAATCGTGAACAATGCCGGACGTACCACGGAGGTGGTCATTCCACCTGGACAAGCCATTGTCGAACGAGCGGTCGAGGGCGCAACCTGCAACGTTTTTTCCCATTCCATTCGCCCTAAATCTGTATCGAGCGTGAAAAGTTTATCGCCGCTTCCTGCAAAAAATCCGAGCATGCGAAATCCACGAAATCCGATCAAACGATCCAGCGTCGAAGGGGCAGTCAAATTATTGAGCTGCTTCGGGTCGCTCTTAACTTTCACCTTCCATAAAAATTGGAAGCCGGGTTTTTCCATCGCTTCTTTTTTAATTTTATTGTCAGATCGAATCCACGAAGAACGTTGCGCATCAGAGCCGTCCGTCATCCAATCTAATCCGGTACGCTGCGCGAGCACCGAACTCGACAATGCAAAACTTACAATTCCTACAGCAAAAATTTTCTTCATTATTATTTTGCTCCTTTCATCGCCGATTGATTTCCGATGCCGAAACAATACTGATAGCCATCAAATGTACTGATATAAACCTTGCCATTTGCCACTGACAATCCACCCCAATGATTCCACGATGCAATTGCGTCACCGCTACTCCACAGCTCTTTTCCAGTCTGCGCATCGAGGGCATAAAGCACTGCTTTTTTTGAATTTTTGATGCGATTCGATGAATCGTGATTGTACGCCAAACCTATATCGAACGCGGCCTGATCGGTATCTTCTCCACTGCCATAAGCGAAGATGACTCCATTCGCAATCACAGGCGGTTCAGCGCGATTCATATCACGCGAAACCCACGCCGGAGCAAGCTTAAATTTACCCGCATTTTCTTCTACCTTGAATGCTAAAACTGCGCCGTATTTCACGACTCCATTTTCAATCGGCACTTTAAATTTCGGATGTTTTGGCCCCCAGAACGGAGTTAACACCCAACGCGTCCCGCTCGCATCTTCCCAGCTCGCCAGCGATCCCCACACTCCTGCGGAAGCAAAATTTACTTCTTCGTTGCAGAACAAATCTGTGCGATAAAGCGGAGTCCGATGATCATCACCGCCAATGGATTCAGTATCCATCAAGTACATCACACCTTCTTTGCCCGCATCCACCATCAACTCTTTGCCTTTGAATTTAAAAATCGCGCACGACACTTGCATATCGAGATCGCGCTTCCAGAGCCATTCGGCATTTGATGGGCCGTAATAATCCATCAGCTTCGCAGCCTTCGTGACAGGGTCTTGTGCGACGCCGATGATGCCGTTGCCGTAGACGCCATTTTCAGGATTCCAAGGCCCGTCGCCAGTGCCTGTATACATCACGCCTTTGCTATCAATTGCGCCCCCGGTGCGTCCCCACATTCCACCACCTGCCGGGCCCCACGAACCGACTTTATCCGTTGCTAAATCGTAGATGTACACCATATTCGGATTGCCGCCACAGCCCTGTGCTGTATGGACGTAAATCACATTGTTACGCAAATTCAACGCGTACGGTTTACCGTTCGGCGGCATAAATTTCGAAGGTGGCTTGACCTCTTTGCCCGTCGCTAAATCTAAACGACGCAGAGTCCCATCCCACGCAGCAACATAGACAATATATTTTCCGGGAGTATCTGTTGGCCCAATCACAGGTGTTGCCGTGATGCCGCCGGGACACAAAATTCCCGCGCCGCGTCCGCCCACCGGAGCTACCCAATCCGTTGCAAAATGATGCTTCCAGATAATTTCTCCGTTGTCAGCATCAAGCGCGTAAATATTATCGGTGACACCCGTCGCCAACACGATTTGCTTGGGGCCTTTGTCAGTCGTGACGCGTCCGGCGATCAAGACAGGAAGCAGGTTATGCATTTGACGTGGCTCATTATGAAGCTTCGTCTTCCACAACATTTTCATGTCTTTGACGGTGGAAGTACTCAGAATTATTTCATCTTTCTGCCAACCGGTACGTTCGATGTCGCCGCCATCCATGAGCCAATCAGCAGGCTTTGCGCCTTGTGCGAGCAAGCCTGCACTGAGACCGACGAGGCAAACCAGCATCAACAATAATTCCAAAATTTTTACAAACTTTTGATGTCTCATTTGTTGGAAGACTCCATTTGATAGTAAGTGCAATTCTATTTTGAATAGATCACATTTTATTACTGCCAATTAAGATAAAGCTCTGATCTGGCTGAATGCCAGACTGAATTTTTTTTGATCGTGAAAACCTAAACAAAATCTGTATTTGTAGATTACCGCAAAACTACCTGAAAGAAAATTTCAGCCCTATCTAGGATGGTGGAAAGTTAATATTATGTATTCCCAACTATCATTGCAAATCGAATTGAGTCAAAAATAACTAATTCCGCTATCCGGTACAATATTAATGATTTTACTTATAGTTAGCTTAATTCTCAAAAAATTAATCATCCCGCCAGATTCCAACATACAGAACAAATTGTCTCTTTAAAAGCGATCAAAATTATTTTTTTTAGCTTGTGATTGTTTCAATTGCAATGTTCTACTTTGATGTAATTTGGTAAAGATTGAATGAAATGCGACAATCAGAAATCCTGTAATTATTGATAGGCAAAACTCTGATTCAATGTATCGCTTATGGCAAAACGAGTTTTACTAATTTTATTTTTCGCGTTGTTCGCTTTTTCATGTCACCAACAAATTCATTCTGATCAGGCGGAGGTGACGTCACTCGAACCTTTTGTTACCTATGCGCCAGCGGGATTGCCTTCTGAGTCTTTTCCGTCCACCAATCGTGCGACCAAAGCCCAGATTGCTCTTGGTCGCAGGCTTTTTTTCGATCAACAACTTTCACGTGACAATACAATTTCCTGTGCGAGCTGCCACAATCCAGCCATGTTTTTCACCGATGGATTACCCGTTGCCAAAGGAATTAATGGACAACTCGGAACACGCAATTCTCCTTCCCTGATTAATGCAGCATTTAATAGTTTGCAGTTTTTAGACGGGCGCTCAGCAAGCCTCGAAGCACAGTCCATTGAACCAATTGCGAATCCCAAAGAAATGAATTTACCGCACGAGGAATGTGTCACGAAGCTCAGCGCTATCCCGTCGTACCGCGAAGAATTTAAAAAAGTTTACGGCACTGATGCGATTACGATGGGAAGAATTGCCAATGCCATCGCTAATTTTGAACGCATGATTGTGGTCGGAAATTCGCCCTTCGATCAATATCAATTTGGCGAAAATAAAAAAGTGTTACCTCCAGCCGCCATTCGCGGGCTTGAAGTTTTCACCAATAAAAACAAGGGAAATTGCGCTGTCTGTCACACCATCGGAGAAAAATCCGCCCTCTTTACGGACGGACTATTTCATAACCTCGGAGCTGGCATGGATTCGAGCGGTGAGCTGAAAGATTTAGGTCGCTTTAACCACACAAAAATCGAAAGTGACCGTGGCGCATTCAGGACGCCGAGCCTTCGCAACGTTGCAAAAACTGCACCGTATATGCACGATGGCAGCCTGAAAACATTGAAAGAAGTGATTGATTTTTATGTCGGCGGCGGCAGTTCAAACCCGCAACTGGACAAAAAAATGAAACCCCTGATTTTATCCGCGCAGGAGCGTCAGGATTTAGTCACATTTCTCGAATCATTAACCGGAGAAATCCCGGACACTTTCGGGCCGATAGAGAGGAATTAATTGAGTAATAATTCATCTAGAAAAATTTCGCTTAGTCTCACTTCGCGGCTTCGCCGCCGTGATGTTCGGAAAGGCTCTGCCTTTCCGAAAGCTATGCTTACTCTTCGGGCTACGCCCGCAATGAAAAATAAACCTTCCGACGGTGGGAGCGCAGCCCCTTTCCTTCCGCAATTCACGGAAAGGCAAAGCCTTTCCGCACATCACGGCGGCGGAGCCGCGCGTGCTCAAGTAAATTCATCACCCAATTCTTTTCAGCGAAGCATTCAATACGCAATATTTACAGTATTCTGCGCTGTCTTGCTCGCTTCTTGCGCAGAGCCAATTCCGCCAACTGAACCCGCTCCAAAGTTCTTCAAAGTTGACTCCAAGACCGCTGGAGTAATCTCAGGCAAAATAATTTATTCAGGCAAAAAATCTTCGCGCAAAATCGTCAACATGGATGCCGATCCGCAATGCGCAAAACTGCATCCCAGTGCTGTCTCTGACGAAAGTATTGCCGTGAATGCAAACGGAATGCTCGCGAATGTTTTCGTCTACATCAAAAATGGTTTAGAAGATAAAAACTTCGAACCGCCTGTTGACCCCGTCGTTATTGATCAGAATGGCTGTTGGTTTAATCCGCGTGTCCTCGGCATCCAAGTCGGACAAACCCTGAAAGTTAAAAATTCTGATCCCGTCACGCACAACATTCATCCAATGCCGGAAAAAAATCGTGAATGGAATCAGAGTCAGGCGCCTGACACGGAACCATTCACAAGAAAATTCACGCAGCCCGAAGTGATGATTAAAGTAAAATGTAATATTCATGCGTGGATGCACGCGTGGGTCGGCGCCGTCGCACATCCATATTTTGCTGTCACCGGAACCGATGGAGCATTTCAATTTAAAAATGTTCCGCCAGGAAATTACACAATAGAAATCTGGCACGAAGAATTAGGTAGACAGGAACAAAAAGTAACACTTTCGCCTACCAGCGCGACTGAAGTGACTCTTAATTTTAAATAGGCAAAATGGAAAATAAATGTAGCGCAAACTTTCCAGTTTGCGTCTTTCATCCGATACTGTTTCACCAACAATTTAAATTTTTCAATTCGTTTTTTTTGGAAATTATTTGTCGCCAATTGGCAAACTGGAAAGTTTGCCCTACAAGGAGAATCCATTTATGAAGCCCCAACTCTTACTCGTTTCTATCATTGCAATTTTTGCCGTCAGTTGTTCGCAACCGCCTGCCAATACTGCTCCAAATGCAACTGCCAGCAAAGCTCCCGCGCCAATTCCTGAATGGAAATCCGGCTATCGCGTTTTCGTCACGAATGAAACCTCCGGTGATTTGAGCATCATTGACGGCACTTCACATGAAGTCATCGCGACGATCCCACTTGGCAAACGTCCACGCGGAATTCATGCGAGTCCCGATGGAAAAACAATTTATGTCGCGCTCAGCGGATCGCCCATCGCAGGCCCTGGCGTAGACGAAAGCAAACTTCCTCCCGCCGATAAAAGCGCGGACGGCATCGGCGTCTTCGATGTCGCGCAAAATAAAATTGTCAAAATGTTACCTGGTGGTTCTGACCCGGAAAATTTTGCGATTAGCAAAGATGGAAAAATGATGTTCATCGCCAACGAAGACGCTGGTGGAATCAGTTTTCTTGAATTATCCGAAGGAAAACTAGGAAAAACAATCAAGACAGGAGAAGAACCCGAAGGCGTGACGCTTTCTCCTGATGGCAAAAAAGTGTATTCAACGGCGGAAAATGACGGAACCGTTTCTGTGATTGATGTCGCTTCACAAAAGCTGGTGAAAAATATCAAAGTTGGACGCCGTCCGCGCAATGTCGAATTTTTACCGGACGGCAAACTCGCCTACGTCAACGCTGAAAATGACGGCACGATTGTGTTACTGGATACGGTGAAGAACGAAAAAATTAAAGACATCCAACTCGGTACTGCCGGCGAAATTAAGCCAATGGGATTAGCTCTTTCGCCCGACGCCAAACATCTTTACGTCAGTACCGGACGCGGTAAAAAAGTCTTCGTCATAGACACCGCCACCAATCAACCCACCGCCAATTTTGAAGTCGGTCAACGCCCGTGGGGCATCGCCGTTTCTCCCGATGGCAAAACTCTTTTCACTGCAAACGGCCCTTCGAATGATGTTTCTGTCGTGGATGTCGCTACGCAGGCTGTGACGAAGAAATTGAAATTAACGGGGAGTCCGTGGGGAGTTTTGATTTTGAATAAATAGGATTTTTTCAGGAAATAGACTACGGATTGAGCGGATCATGCGGGGCTGCGCGGGACTGAGTTTTATAAACCACGGAGCGCATGGAATTTTTTGAGAGCAGCGGGAAATATCAGTTGTGCAGACAGTCTGTTGTCAATGGTCGCGCCTTTCTCCGTGTCCTCCGTGTTCCGTGGTCTATTCTCTTGCGTCTCTATTTATTTATAAAATTCCTCATCAGATGAATCGCCGCTGGCCCCAGAATAATAATGAATAGTGTCGGAAACAAAAACAGCGCGAGTGGCATTAATAATTTTACCGCAGCTTTCTGCGCCGCTTGTTCGGCGCGTTGCCGTCGTTTAGTACGCAACGAATCGGAATACACTCGCACCGCGCGAGCAATCGAAGTTCCAAACCGATCCGCCTGAATCAGGATCGCGCAAAAGCTCCGCAGATCGTCTACACCTGTTCTTTCGGCTAAATTTCGAAAGGCGACTTCGCGTTCCCGACCCACTTGAATTTCAAGATTTACGAGTTCAAATTCGCGGCTTATGTCGGGATGAACTTTTTTTATTTCATGTCCGACACGAACCAGCGCGGCATTTAATCCCAGGCCCGATTCAATCGAAACGACCATTAAATCTAAAGCATCGGCTAAACCCCAGCGCAGTCGTTGTTGACGTCCGGCGACTAAATTATCCAGCGTTTGTCGCGGGATCACGTACCCTAAAAAAGTAGCGGCCATCAGCCATTTGTAGGAATCACTGATGGCATATCCGAATGCCAGCCAGATCAGAAAAGTGAACAAAGGTAAGCTCACCAAAAAGGCCACCTGAATGGCGCGGTAGATGGTTGTCGCTTGCGGCGAGAGAAAACCCGCATACATCAGTTTTTTCTGTAATTTCTTGGCTTTTTCTGCCGAAATTGGCACCAGCTTTTGTAACGGGTCGGCCATTTGCTCAGCAATTTTGCTCAGCTCTTTTTCGGCTTTCAGCTTGGGCTGTATGACGTCAGGTTGCGCCAATTCTTCCAGACGTTGTGCGGCCATATCGGGTTGACGATATAGCACCCAGTATCCGCCGACGATGAAGATCACGACAAAAGTAAAAATGGAAAATGGAATCATGAAATCCATAGCGTGCTCCTGCGGTTAGACTCTTATGTTGAGAATTTTTCGGACGACCAGCATTCCAGTGATTTGTAAGCCCAGCGCCAATGCGACCAGTTTTTGCCCCGTCGCGTCGCTCCACATGACGCTCATATATTCAGGATTTAAACCAGTAGCCATACCTGCCACCAAAATCGGAATTCCGCACAGTACCCAGGCCGAAAGCCGCGACGAAGTGGTCAGTGTTTTGAGGTCTTCGAAAATGCGAAATCGGTCGCGAACAGTGGTTGCAACTTTTTCTAAAATTTCTGACAGATTGCCGCCGGTTTCGCGTTGAATGAGGACAGCCGTCACACAGATTTGCAAATCCAATAACGGGATTCGCTGCGTTAGATTTTCCAGGGCGAGCACAAGCGAAAGACCGAGATTTTGCTCGTCATATGTTCGTCGGAATTCCATCGCAATCGGATCAGGCATCTCTGAAGCAATAATCTGCAACGCTTCAGAAAAAGAATTTCCAGCAGCCAACGCGCGGCTCATTAATTCAAGAGCTTCCGGTAACTCAACTAGAAATTTTTGCAGCCGCTGCTGCCGCTTATAGGCTACATGAACAAAGGGGAGCGCTGCCGCAATGAAGCCAGCACAGGCGTTAATCAAAGTCGAATAACTGATCATTGATGACGCTAACCATCCCATCAATCCGGCGAAGGCAGAGAACATAAACAAGCGCATCACCGTAATGTGCAGGTCAGCCTGATCAATCATCAGCTTCAGTTTCAGCGGCATTTTCAACCGCTTCAACCATTCATTTAAAACAGGAATTTCGCTCAGCAATTCTTCGCGTGCCAAACGGATTTGGACTTCGTTGTAATCTCTGGCAGTTGATAAAACTTCAGCGAGGCGGCGATCCATTTGAACGCGTTGCGCCGCAGATTTTCTGGTCACCACCAAATACGCGGCGTACGTTGCAAACAGAAAAAATAAGAAAACAAAAAAAGGAATCATAATGAGGATTTCCCTGATTAGTAAAAGAAAGATGACGGTAAATGTAAGCCGCTGGTTTTCAATTTTTCGGCAAAATGTGGGCGGATGCCAGTTGGGATAAATCGTCCAATGACATTATTATTTTCATCTATGCCTTGACGTTCGAATTTGAAAATTTCCTGCATCGTAATAGTCTCGCCTTCCATTCCGGTAATTTCTGAAATCGAAGTCAACCGACGAGTCCCATCACTCAAACGCGCCACCTGAATAACTAAGCTCAACGCCGAAGAAATTTGCCAACGCATCGCACGATCTGAAATTCGTAGGCCCGCCATCTGAATCATCGTTTCCAAACGAGCCAAAGCATCGCGCGGCGTATTGGCGTGAATGGTAGTCAAACTGCCATCGTGACCCGTGTTCATTGCTTGCAACATGTCAATGGCTTCTTCGCCGCGCACCTCGCCAATCACGATGCGGTCAGGTCGCATACGTAAAGCGTTTTTGACTAAATCCCGTTGCGCGACTTCTCCTCGTCCTTCGATGTTGCGCGGACGTGTTTCCAATCGAACCACGTGAATTTGTTGCAACAATAATTCCGCTGAATCTTCAATGGTGATGATGCGTTCGTCTTCAGGAATGAATGCCGAAAGCGCATTTAGCAAAGTCGTCTTCCCCGCTCCTGTTCCGCCGGAAATCAAAATATTAAGTCGGGCTTTGACGCACATTTGCAGCATCTCAGCGATGGGCTGTGTTAATGCACCTTTTTCAATGAGGTTATGCATGCGCAAAGGATCTGCGCCGAAGCGACGAATAGACAAAATCGGACTGTCCAGCGCGAGGGGTGGAATTATTGCATTCACACGGGAACCATCCGCTAGTCGGGCATCCACCATTGGTGAAGATTCATCAATGCGACGACCCACCGAGGAAACAATTCGTTCAATCACACGCATCAGGTGCGCTTTATCTTTGAAGGCAATATTGGCGCGTTCTAGTTTGCCGCGACGTTCAATGAAAACCAGATTGGGAGCATTTACGAGGATGTCCGAAATCGTAGAATCGGACAACAGCATTTCCAGAGGCCCAAGACCGAAAAGTTCGTGTCGAACTTCTTCTACCAGTTGATCGCATTCCGTCGTCGAAAGCGGGATCGCTTCTTTCGTTAAAATTTCACGCGCGAGCTGTTCAACTTCCGCCAGAGTTTGTTCGGGAGTCAGCAAATTTAATTTGGAGAGGTCAAGCCGACTAATGATGGTGCGATGCAGTCGCGCCTTAGCCTCCTGCAAATCCGGGGGTGTCGCTGTCGCTTCCCCAGTACGCAGGTACGATCCGTTTCCTGTATCTCCAGTTAATTTTTCGCGTAAAGACATATTTATTTGAGGATTTAATTAGTGATTGTTATGACAGCAGTTTCAATTTGAGCGTTCAGCGTGAATTGAATAAATTACAACTCGCTTTAGTGATAGAAAAAAAGAGTTTTAACTTCCGAACAAAGTCCCAACGAGATGGAATAGCCCAGGGTGAAGCGAAGCGAAACCCTGGGTAAGCTCGGAACGGATCAACAGCCCTGAAGGGGCAACCTAAAAACCTGTGACTATCTCGCCCTTTCAGGGCTTTCCTATCTTCCCGAATCCTACCCAGGGTTACGCCAAGCTCCACCCTGGGCTATTCCATCTCGTTGGGACTTTACTCGTAGGTTTGTTTCAGGCTTTGTCGGGTAAGGCACTGGCGTCAATGACTGACACCGGTGCTTGTCGGCGAAAAAATGTAGCCAGCTTTCCCCGGCGCTCCGGTCCCTCATTTCCTGAAAAAGTAATCCCGCAAATTCCCGCCAGCTCACGCATATCGGCGGTCAGCGGAGAGCCTGGCGTGAGCCTCACAATAGGCTGTCCTTGATTGATGGAATCAATGACATGAGGATAATCGTTGGCGACATAACAGGAAATTTTTTCGCCTAAAAATTGTTCGACTTTATCAACTTGAATCCCAACTTTTTTTGCGAAACGATTAGCGACGAGTTTAATTTTTTGTCGGGAATAACCAAGCTGCTTAAAAATCGTCAGCGCCCGTTGCGTGCCGCGTGCTGCTAACAGATCGAGAGTAAAGACCAGCAAAATTTCATCCGCCTGATCCAGTGCCGCGATCACAGGAGCATCCAGATTATGCGCCAGATCGAGAATGATGTAGGCATATCGCTCGCGTAAAAGCTCAATCATTTCCTGCACATGTTCCGCGCGAAAATCGTGCGCGGCGGCAACTTCCGGTGGCGCAGCCAATAACGCCAGATGCTTGGTCAGCGGAGTGACGAAACTGGCCAGCAAACTATCATCCATTCGTGACCTATTCGCGACCAGATCATTGATCGAATATTTAGGTTTGACGCCCCAAAAAATATCCTGATCTCCCGCCCGCAAATTAAGATCAACTAACACTGTCGGAGCCTCTACCGTCGCCGCCAGATTCGCGGCGATAAACGAAGCACCACAACCGCCTTTGCCTCCATATACGGCAATTACACGCCCGACTTTTTTGGGCGTTTTCTCTTTTCCAGCGCTAAATAATTCGACGCGCTCCAACACCGTACTAAGTTCATCAGCAATAATCGGGAGGCGTAAAAATTCACATGCGCCTGCGCGTAAACTTTCCAGAATCATTTCTGAAGAAGGCTGCTGCGCGGCGCAAATAATCAATGTGCCAGGACTGGCAGAATGAATGCGACGGCTTAAATTCCAGGCTGCGCGTGGATCGTCGCCCAGAGTAAGAATTATGGCTGACGGTTGCCAACGAATCGTTTCAGCATAAATTTTTTCAGCATTTTCACTAACAGCCAGGAGCTGCAAACGCGTATCCGCTGTCAGAACCTTTTGCAGCTCCTGACCGGATTCACCACCTGTAGTTAATAAAATTAAGGTCAAACGACTATTCATAAACTATTTCTCTTCGCACGCATTAAAAACCTTCTCTAATCCATTACTGACATTTTGGAGTATTGCCGCCAATAATTTGGGTCGTGCAATGACAACCACTTGAGATAGGCTCGTTCTTATTACAAGACCGTTTACAAAAGCCATTCACGAGGACAAACGGCGCAACACAATTGCAACCCGCTGCGCTTTGCCCTTCCGTACAGTTGGGATTCTGGCAAACGCCGTTCACAACAACCATTGGCGAAACACAATTGCAACTTGTTGTACTCTGCCCTACCGTACAGGCCGGTGTGGGAGTGGGAGTTGGAGTCGGGGTCACCGTTGGGGTTGGGGTTGGTGTTGGAGGCGGCGTTGGCGTCGGCGTCACCGTCGGAGTTGGGGGTGGCGTTGGTGTCGGCGTCACAGTTGGTGTTGGCGTCCCAGAAGGCACTGTACCCGCGCTTTCTGCCGTCATTGTGCTCTTATATACCGGCAAATTTAGCGTGTTGCCGATCATTGGGACTGAAAACGTAAACGTGTATCCTGAAATCGTTACTGTCGCGGTTCCTGTTTTGACGAAATAGGGATCAGAGTAATTGACATCGACCATTCCTGTTGTGAGTCCCGGTACGACAGCCTGACCAGTTCCGGCAGTATTCCCATAAACTACCATGTTCTTAACCGCTGAAGCATTTTTTGCGTTGATCACGGCAAACCGCGACCCACTGCGCGCTGCTTCAGTTAAGGAATTATGCACCCAGAGCAAGCGTCCCACTTCCAACACGCCAAACAGAGCCAGAAAAAACACCGTTCCGGCAATCGAAAATTCGACGAGCGACGCGCCATTTTCTGCGGCTTTTCGATTGAAGTGGAAGAGTCCAGCCATAAGATTTAATTCGCAAGCATATAGCGCATTGTGGTTTTAGCCTGAATCGGCACACTCGCCCACGACACGCCATCCGCAAAATTACCAAGATTGAAAATTGGTTGATAAGTATAGTTTGTCACTCGCACCGTCACGGTGGCAGGAAAATTGGTACTACCAATCGCGGGGACAATTTCAAAATTTGCAGCACCCAATCCGCTCAGGAGCGCGGTTTTTCCTTCACAATCCAGCTCCCCGCATAAAGCCAGATTTTTGGCCTGTGTAGCTGTCGCGGTCGTAAACTCTTTGGAAGAAATATGCCGAACGGCTGTCCGCGTCGCTCTCGAAAGCGTGGAGTAGACATAAAAATATCTTCCAAATTCCGCAGCGACAGCCAACAAAACCAGTAAGACCGGCAACACGATGGCGGCTTCCACCAATTGCACACCGCGTTCGTCACGCCATAAGCGAGTTTTCGTCTGAAGAATTTTGTCAAAGAAGTTTTGCATTTGAACTTATCGGTAAAGTACGGCGACTGTCAGACCAGAAGCCGAAGCCGCACTCGGATCATAGCCACCATTTCCAAAAGCAATATCATTGCCGATATATTCGGCGACAATCGCGCCGTTTCCCTTCACCGAAGACCGTAAAAAAAATGCTCCAAATTTGCTAACCGTGATGTCATTGCGCCCATTATCCACCTGCGCGACCGGAAGGATTGGCAAAATAAGCACACGTCTCCCCCAGACTCCGTCCCCGTATTGCAAAGGAGGCGGGGTGATATTGGTTTTATATTCCGCATAAGGGATATCTTCTTTAATATTGGCATCAGGCGGGTATTTAAGGTAATCGGTACTATTATTTCCACCCTGATAAATAGCAAAGCGGGTATTAATGCCCTGACCAACCGGGCCGGATTTATTTCCCGGCTCTGTCGTATTTTTTGTGATGACATCGCCTGCCTTAACACAGCCATCAATTCCTATCGCCGACTTATCGCGGAGGTCACTTCCACCGCGATCTCCATTTAAACTCATCAGCTGATAATTACCGGGTGAAGTGTTATTGTCAGACTTAATCGTATAGGTACATCCACGCGTGAATTGTTTGGTATTCGGGCAATCCGGGCTGTCCAGATACTGTGTCGTAGTATTCGTGGTGTCATATTCGATCACCGCAAAAGGAGCAATATTACAAAAGACGTTAAGCCCGGCGGAAAACCCCGCAACCGCACTCCGTGAAAGACTAATCGTGGCGCTGTTGGTCGCCACGCTGGCGAAAAATACGCCGACGGATTTTGGAGGCACCGTCGCTCGCACAAATTTTATCGTGGCTGGCACTCCACTTGCTTTGGCGGCAGTCTCATCCAAATCAGTCCCGTAATCGAAGGCTGAAAGAGTTGCGGCGAAACGTACATTGGACCTGCCGATGGTGGCATTGATCCCGCTAAATTCATATTGATTCACAGTCTCAACGGCGCGATCTACAGCTTGCGTTATTCCACCCGGAGTTGAATCCAAAGCCGAAGCTGCCGCGAGTGCCGCCGCATCCGCCGCGTTTTGCAATTCGCCGCCCACCAAATACCAATGACCCACATCAACTGCCAGACCAACGACTAAAATTATCGCCGCCATGCTAATCGCCGCTATGCCCATGATGGAGCCTTTTTCACGGTTACTTTCCGCAGTTCTGAGCTTCATTTTTCCCTCCTGACTTGCGTGGTTCCCGGTGCTGGCGGCAATGGTTCCTGGAGCTCAGGAATCGTAATCTTCCAAATCATTTTTTCGAAGATGCTGATATCCGGTAAGCGAACAGATTCCTGAGTTGTCGTCGCAATTTTTGGAACCAGAACTGGAGGTGGAACCACCGCTTGAGGAGCGCCATTCACAGGTGGCACTTCAACTGCAGGCATAGATTTTGGATCTGTGACACCAGGGATTTCTTTCTGCTCTGGAGGAGTTATTTTTTTCGTCGTTCGATTGCGCGTCGCCGGTTCCACCGGACGATCTGCGAGCGGCGATCCACTTTTCAAACCGTCAAGACCACGCATTTGTGGCACCGAATCCGGCGTAATGGGCCTTGTTAATTGCGCTGTTACGAAAAATACTAATTCTGTTTCCTGTTTCTGAAATTGCTTGGAAGTGAACAGCGATCCTAGCAGTGGCACATTTCCCAGCCACGGAACTTTTGAGAGAGATTGCACTTCGTTGTTATCCAACAATCCCGCCAACGCAAAGCTTTGCCCATCTCGCAATTCAATTCCGGTCTTCGCCTTACGGGTGCGCAAAGCTGGAATCTGAAATCCGTTTAATCTCACACTATTTGAATAATCCAGCGTCGAAACCTCAGGTTCCAATTCCAATCGAATATGGTCTTCGTCAATGATGTTTGGCTTGAACGTGAGCCGCACGCCGTATTCTTTATATTGAATACTAACGGCACTGTTGTTGCCTCCACCACCGCCTTGCACCACCGGAATCGGGATTTCTCCGCCCGCTAAAAAACTTGCCTGTTGCCCGTTCATCGCGACCAGATTCGGTTCTGCCAAAGCGCGCAACGCACCCTGCGATTGCAAGGCGCGAATAAATAAAAATGCATTTCCATTCATCAAAAACAAATTCAAGGTGCTGGCGACTGTCCCTATTAAATTCCCACCGTCTACCGAACCGAGCGACCATGGCCCTGATCCCGTATTGCTGTATCCACCGACTCCCGGACGGGACTGATATGCAGGCGTAGCAGCTAGTTCACGGATTTTGTTGCGATTCACTTCTGCCACTCGAACTGACAATTGCACCTGCTGTTCATTACCCACCGGAGCCGATAAAAGGTTGACGGTTTTAAATCCGAAGGATTGCGCAATGGTGTCGGCACGCTGCACAATTCGCGTTGAACTGACATTTCCTGACAAGACAACTGAACCATTGGCCTGAATTAACTGAATCTCCTCTTTTGGTAACAAGACGCGGATTTGCGCTTCGAGTTGTGTCAGGTTCACCCGCACAGAAACATCAACAAAAATAAATTTTGAACCATTTTTCGACCAGATAACGACCGTGGATTGTCCGGGAGCTTTGCCGCTAATCAGCAACTGATTTGAATCCATCGGGATGGATTCCGCCACTTCCTGATTCGGCACAGCCATCCGCCCATACTCCTCACTAAAAATCAGCAGCATGGATTGCCCGGTGAGCAGGCTGACAGGAATCGGGTCTTTGGGTGGATTTGAAAAGGAGAGTCGGAGGACTGATTCCTGTGCGAGCGTCGGAAAAAAAACAAACGTTCCGCAGATCAGACAGAGCCATCGAAAATATTTTTTGCTTGGTAAAAATAATGACATTATGAGGTCTCACTTCCAATTCTGAGGTACGTGAGCGGCTGACGCTGCTTCCAGAATATTCAGGGGAAAACGACGGTTCGCCTTTTTCCACCTTCAAAGACTTCAATGGAGGCCCGCGGCGTGGGAGCTTCCTGCGGGGCAAGTTTTGCGGTCACGGGTTGAGGATCAATCCGTGGCGGAGTCCAGGTTCGGTTAATGGGGGCAGGTATCGCTGCGACGACTTTGCGAACAGGCGAGCTTTCATTCTGTGCAGTAGCAGGCTGCGGAATAAGTATCGCGCGATCTCCGTTAAGAATTGTTCGTTTAGAAGCGCCCATTGTCGGCTCATCGCCCTGATCAATAGAGTTGCGAAGCGATAATCGCAGCTTCCCTTCAGCTGAAGCCAGCGCCAGTTTTTCGGTTTGATCTGGTGTCACCTGCAACGTGACAGTTCTGACGCTATTCGCTTCGCGCTCATCTTTTGGCTGATCCAGATTCTGGCCATTCGCCAGAACTTTAATATTTTGCAGGACAATTTTTGAAACAGGGCCTTGATTATTATCGGCATTAATCACTGCCAGCACATCTACGAGCGTCCCCGGCATCAAGAAGCCCGCAATTCCAGTCTCGTCGTCCACTTTCACTGTCATTGCGCGGTAACCTTCGGGGATAACCGCCGAAAGCCCCCCAGACGATCCTACGGGCGCTAAGCGGTAATTCGTGAGCGGTTCACGAGCCGAGATTTTCGTAATCGAAATCCGTCCAATCACCTGCTCTTCTTTTGTAAATGTTCCATCCGGCGTCGCCGCCTTTGGGACTTCCACGGTAGTCAATTGCTCAGCAATAATTCGAGCACCCAGCGGAATGTCCACTTTGGCGACAATCATTTTATTTGGATTGGAATTTTCGCGTACCCCACGCAGGAAGCCACTAACGGAGGTTGCCGCCAATAAGCCGAAGAATATAAGCACCTAAGCAAAAGTAATGCGGTATTTTGAGCCGACGGATTTCAAGACCTTGAAAAGTTCTTCGGTGAGACGCTCAAAGGATTCAGTCGCAC
>JAYTCQ010000216.1:0-1570 GCA_043736395.1 Blastocatellia bacterium
TGTCATCGCAATGCGAAAGGCAGAAGCGGCTTGTTATAACTGCGAAGTTTTCATCGCAGTCGGATCATCATTAATTGTTCATCCTGCCGCTTCCCTTCCCGCGTTAGCCAAAGAAAATGGAGCAAAATTAATCATCATCAACCGGACTCCGACTCCGCTGGATCAGATCGCTGATTTAGTCGTCAATGAAGAAATTGGGGTCGCGTTGCCGAAATTAATCGGTAACTAAAAAGGTAAATTATGGTCTCATGTTTTAGTTGTTCTTCTTCTTTTGTTAGAATTCACGGAGCTTATAGCGAAGTTCAAATGTATGCGCATTAAATTTGTAGGGTAGGTTCTTAACCCGCCCGATTTGATGACGAGCGGGCAGGTTAAGAACCTACCCTACAGGTCGCACTCATCTACAATCTGCTATAAAGACACGGTACAGTCTGCGTTACTTTGAATTAACCATGAAACCTTCCCCGTCTAATGAAATCACTCAGCTTCTCCTGAAATGGAGTAGCGGCGAATCGTCTGCTGTCAATGAATTATTGCCGATGGTGTATGACGAATTACGAAAGATGGCCAGATTATACCTCCGCAAAGAACGGCTGAATCATTCTTTGCAACCTACTTCATTAGTCCACGAAGCCTATCTTCGGATGGTAAATCAACCACAAGTGAGCTGGGAAAGTCGTGCGCAATTTTTTGGTTTGGCGTCCACCCTGATGCGAAATATTCTGGTAGATCACGCGCGCAAACGTCAGGCGGAAAAACGAGGCGGAGGCGAAATTCTGGTTTCACTGAGCCACGCAGATCGCATCAGTAAAAAGACTGATATAAACTTGCTGGAGCTGGATGATGCCCTCAAAAATCTGGCACACAACTCCCCCCATCACGCCAGAGTCGTTGAACTTCGTTATTTTGGCGGACTGACAATTGAAGAAACCGCGCTCGTTATGAGTTCCTCACATTCAACCGTTGAGCGGGAATGGTCTTTTGCCCGAGCCTGGCTGAAAAAGGAGCTGACTAAGTAATGAATAGCCCTGAACGGTGGGAAAAAATTCAGGAGATTTTTCACGTTGCACTTGAATCCGAAAATCGCCCGGCATTTTTGACGAGTGCCTGTAGCAGTGACCCTGAATTGCGGGCTGAAGTGGAAGCATTGCTTGATGCACACGAACGCGATACCAGCTTTCTTGATACCCCGGCGTGGGAAAGCGAAACGTCCTTATTTGCTGAACCAATTGCCGAGACGCAAATCATCCCGTCTGCCAAATTATTCAGTCACTATCAAATTATTTCGCTCCTCGGCAAAGGTGGCATGGGCGAAGTCTATCTGGCTTCTGACACCAGACTCGGACGCAAAGCAGCGCTCAAAATATTGCCTGAAAAATATACGTCAGAAGCTGATTTGGTCGCTCGCTTTGAACGCGAAGCCAGAGCCGCTTCCGCCCTCAATCATCCAAATATTTTGACGGTGTATGAAATCGGTGAATCCGAAGATTCACACTTTATCGCCACTGAATTTATCGAAGGTCTGACGCTGCGCCAACGCCTTGCAACCGGATTGGTTCCACTGAAAGAA
>JAYTCQ010000217.1:0-3814 GCA_043736395.1 Blastocatellia bacterium
TAATTCGCTTTGTTCTTCCGCTGTTAGTTTGGTGATAAATCTTGTCGGCGTTTTCATAGCTTCTCATTCTACCAGATTCTTTATGTCCCTCTACTTATCATAGTTACCGCTAACCACAAGCGCGTGTTTCATATCGAAACTAGCGCGTGCCATTTCGTTTCTGATCCATAACGCGCCGACTCCACGATAACCACCGGCTCCGCCATTACTGAGCAAATCGCCAGCATTCGTCAGAGTCTTGCTATACGTGTACGAAAGCAGCATGTCCAGGCCCTTGCTCATACGGCGCGTGAACTTCGATTGCAGCGCGTGATAATGGCTGTTGCCCGTGGCGGAAGCTAACGACGAACCGCGAGCGAACGTCGGGAACGGTACATAATTCTGCGGATTCAGTCCTTGACCTGGCGGCAGAATTTTATTGATTTGATTTGTACCCACAAAGGTTTCGATGTGGCGTCCAAGCGAAGCAACATAGCCAACTTCGACGGTGTTTTTCGAACCTAATTCATATTGGGTAATCAGGTTGTAGCCTTGTGTGTAAGGAGTTTTGTAATTGAAATCAATGCCGCGCAAATTGAGATTTGTCGGATTGACTTTGGTTGGATCAAGCGGGACGCCGAGCAATCCGCGTTCGAGCGTCGCGAGTGACCCGTCAGGATAATAAAGCGGTGCAACTTCGTTTGGTGAACGGAACGTGAAATCAAATTGGAACGGATAATTGTAACCGAGGCTTGGATTGCCACCGCGATTTTCAAACGCTCCATAATAAATTCCATATCCGCCACGGACGACTAATTTATTCGTCGCCTGATAAGCAAAGCCAAAACGCGGACCGAAATTTTTCTTCTGCGTAATGCCAATGCCGGATCCGTACTCATCCGAATAAACCAGATCAATCCCACTCGATGTCAAGCCATCAATAGAAGCTTGAGAAATTTTGGGATTATCTTTACGGCTTAACGGAATAATGTAACGCGGCTTTTTGCCCGCTTCCTGCACCAAATTCGCCTGCGCTTAAGCGTGCGAGGTAAGTCCAATCCCGACCATTAAGCGGCAGATCATTAATTGTTTGCCCGGAGATGGATTGACCGACCGAGCTTTCACTGGTTTGCAGCAATGGGGTCTCAGCAGTGACTTCGACGGTTTGACTGATCTCGCCTGTTTGCAGGCTAAAATCAACTTGTGCCTGTTGCTGAATGTTCAGTTCTAGGCCAGAACGAAGTGCTTTTTTAAAACCTGTCACCTCGACTTCAACCTGATAAGTTCCCGTCTTGATCGGAGTAAAAATGTAACGTCCATTTTCATCCGTGACGGCGCGTTGTGTGACGCCAAGCCCTTTATTGGTTAGTACATTGGGAACCAGTGCGCCAGTAGTGTCCTTAACGGTGCCAAGAATTGTTCCCGTATCAACTTGCGTTAAAGCTGCAATGCTGTAGGCAAACAGGATCGCAACACAAAACAATAATCTAAGACTCTGTCGCGGACTATTCATTGGTTCTCGTTGTTATTACTAAAAAGTTGTGACTTTAAAAACAACTTAGTTGCCGAACTGAGTTCAATAAACTGAGTTCGATCAATTTTTCAACGAGAAAATTTTTAAGATATGGTTTGACCATCTTACTCTCTGAGCTTGACAAGTCAATGCTGAAACGCTGTCAAAAGGTGGAAAATTAACGTCTTCTTGACCTGACCTGATGATAAGTTTAACATTCAGATATTAAGAATTGTCCCCCAACGTTACGCGGTAAGTTACGCACAATTTTTGCAATGTTCGTCATTGCGCTTATTCACCTGGAGAAGTTATGTATCCAAGATTTTTATTTCGTTTTCTAACAATTTATATGGTCGGCCTATGCTTGCTGTTCGCCTCACAAAGTGTGCAGGCTCAGTTCGACACCGCCACCGTCGTCGGCACGATCCGCGATGCTAACGGGGCTATCGTCCCGAACGCTTCGGTAAAGTTGAAAAACATTGCCACTGGCATTGAAGCTTCAGCCACCACAGACAGTGAAGGCAACTATCAATTTAATAACGTTAAGATCGGAGCCTATCAGGTTTCCGCCGAAGTGGCGGGATTCTCGAAAGCGCTAACTGAAAATATTCAGGTCACCGTTGGAGCGCGTCAGCGAGTTGATATTGCGCTGAAAGCCGGAGCTGTCACCGAGACCATCACAGTTACGGCTGAGGCGGCACGGCTGGAAACGGAATCCAGTGATCGGGGTCAAGTCATCAGCAAAGAACAAATCGTAAATTTGCCGCTCAATGGTCGTTCGTATGCTGATCTCGCGCTGCTTTCGCCCGGCGTTCGCCGTTCGGTTTTGAACGTGCAGGAAGCTGGCACGCGTGACGCTTCGTTCAATGTTAACGGGCTGCGCAGCTCGCTCAACAATTTTGTCATGGACGGCGTAGACAATAATTCTTACGGCACAAGCAATCAGGGATTTTCCAATCAAGTTGTGCAACCTTCGCCGGATGCGGTGCAGGAATTTAAAGTGCAGACCAACAATTTCAGTGCTGAATACGGACGCGCTGGCGGTGCAGTTATCAATGCCAGCTTGCGAAGTGGAACGAATGCTTTTCACGGCTCGGCGTATGAATATTTGCGCAATACTTCGCTCAACGCGGTAGGATTTTTCAAACCTCTGCGCAACCAAAAACCAACGTTGATTCAGAATCAATTCGGATTCACGATTGGCGGGCCGATTCGCAAAGACAAAACATTTTTCTTTCTTGATTATGAAGGCTTCCGTCGCATTACGCGAACGTTGACCGGCAACATCCAAACGATTCCAACCGCCGCGAACCGAACAGGAATTTTTACCGTTGATGTCGTCGCGCCGTTCACGTTCGTGGATGCCAACGGAGTCACGCAAGTTGCGGGTACGCGCTACGCTGCAGGCTCAGTTGTGCCGATGACGAAATTTGCTAAACAGGTGATCGCGGCGATTCCGCAACCGACCAATGCGAACGCGACGAATAACTATGAAAACCTGCCGCGCAATCAATTTTTCAACGACAAAGGCGATCTAAAACTTGATCACACCTTCAATGAAAAGACGACGGCGTTTGTTCGGCTGAGTCAGCGCAAGATGAATAACTATGAAGCTCCAACATTGCCAGGGCCGCTATTCAGTTCAAATGCGAATGCTTCGATTCGAGTTTTAAATCAACAGCTCGCCGCCGGAGTTACGCATAATTTGACTGCCAATTCTGTGCTGGAATTTCGACTGGGAATTTCGCGCACACAAGCCGGAAAAACTCCGACTGGCGTCGGCGATCCGAACTTTTTAGTACCAGGACTTCCCACCGATCCGCGTTTTGCCGGAGGCTTGAGCACACAAGCAATTGGTGGATATTTAGGACTTGGTCGTCAATCCAGCAACCCGCAATTCCAGAATCCAACTTTTTATGATCCGCGCTTTAACTACACATTTATCGTTGGCAAACACAGCTTCAAATCGGGCTATGAATATCAACGAATTAGCACCGAAATTGATGACTTCAATCCGAAGTACGGACAGGATTCCTACTCCGGACAGTTCAGCCGTCCAGCACTTGATGCACAAGGAAAGGCAACTACCGCTAACAACTTTTACAATCTGGCAGACTTTTTCTTCGGTGCGCGCAGCAGCTACGATCTGAATAATTCAGTCATCGTCAACCTTCGTCAGCGAATGCACTTTGCGTATTTGCAGGATGATTTCAAGGTCAATCAAAACTTAGGTTCAAGTAGTAAGTGCAACTTTGGTTAATTTTGCTAGTTCTTTGAAATAGACTTCGTAAGGCGTCTGATAGTCCAGAGTTTTGCGAGGAC
>JAYTCQ010000218.1:0-2703 GCA_043736395.1 Blastocatellia bacterium
GTAAATGCCACGAGTTACCAAGTCGCTACCGCTCCTCGTACTGTACCTATCTCGAAATACTTTTTGCTGCCATGACTGCCCCAACCAAACCCATCAAAAATCTGCGCTGGTATATTGGTGGATTGTTGTTTCTATCCACTGTTATTAACTACATTGATCGTCAGACGCTGAGCGTTTTAGCTCCCACGCTGAAGACGCAGTTCAATTGGACGAACACTGATTATTCATACCTGATTATCGCGTTTCGTCTCGCGTATGCGTTCGGGCAAATGGCTTCAGGTCGAATGCTGGATCGCCTGGGAACGCGTACCGGACTCAGCATCGGCGTAGCTTTTTATTCGGTAGCGGCAATGCTGACTTCGCTGGCGACGGGATTGTGGAGTTTTAGCGGATTTCGATTTTTGCTCGGAGCCGGAGAATCTGCGAATTGGCCGGGAGCGACCAAAGCCGTTTCAGAATGGTTTCCACGCAAAGAAAGCGGCTGGGCTGTGGCATTGTTCGACAGTGGATCATCCATCGGCGGAGCCTTAGCGCCGTTCATCGTTCTAGGAGTATATAAATTTTTCGGAAGCTGGCAGCCTGCATTTATAGTGACAGGATCGCTTGGATTTTTATGGCTGATATTATTTCGCTGGCTCTATCGTCGTCCGGAAGATCATCCTCGTTTATCGGATGAAGAACGCGAACTGATTTTGAGCGAACGCGGCGAGACCAGTACAAATAATTCTCCGAGTTTGCCCTACAGTACGCTGCTGAAACTGCCGCAAACGTGGGGAATTATTATCAGCAAATCCTTCACTGATCCTATCTGGTTTTTCATCACGGAATGGTTTGCGATTTATTTAGTTACTAAAGGTTTTGATCTCGATAAAAGTTTGCTCGCGTGGTGGAGCGTCTTCATCGCCGCCGATGCCGGAAATTTTTTAGGCGGAGGAATTTCCAGTTACCTCATCAAGCGCGGCTGGGGCGTAGGCAATGCGCGTAAGCTGATTGCAGTTCTGGGCGGGATTGGTATGATGTTTTTGATTCCGTCAATTTATACAAATTCTTTGGGCTGGATCGTTTTTTTCTTTTCGATTTCAACGTTGTCGTACGCCGCATTTTCCACGGTAATTTTGAATTTGCCAGCAGATTTATATCCGACAAATTCAGTCGCTTCGGTCAGCGGAATGAGCGGAACAGGAGCTGGAATTTGTACGATTATCGCAATGCTCGCCGTTGGACGCGTCTCGGATAAGTATTCATTTGAACCGATCTTGATCGCAGCAAGTTTTATCCCATTACTGGCTACGCTGGCGGTGCTGGTATTGATCCGAAATAATCAGGCGACAGATGAAAAAATTGTGAATCGAATTTAACCTGAGGCAGTAGCCCGACCGTGAGGAAGGGCATTCTCGCGCAAGTAGGCCATCCCTCACGGTCGGGCTACTGCCATTTCTAAGCTATTCAAATAACAACTCATGCAAACAGAAAAACTCACTGCCCCCAAACTTCACGTCGCTGCTACCGGCTTCTTATCTCTATTTTCACTCGTCGGAATCATGTTTTATGGACTCCCGTTTTTCTATGATTTCTGGGTGAAAGATTTTGGTTGGACGCGGGGACAAGTCACATCTGGCAACGCCTTCGGAAAAATAATTGTCGGGCCATTATTTGGCTTCGTAGCCGGATGGTTAATTGACAAAGTCGGGCCGCGTCGAATGATGCTGACCGGAATTGTTTTTGGCGGAGTCGCCCTCGCCGGACTCAGTCAAATGACTTCGCTGTGGCAATTTTATTTGTTCTATATTTTCAATGCGCTCGGCTATGTGTTTGGTGGGCCTTTGCCGAATCAAGTACTGACTTCGCGCTGGTTTGATAAGGTGCGCGGGAAGGCGATGGGTTTTATTTATCTGGGCATCGGCGTCGGCGGGATGCTGGTTCCACAAGCTGCAAAATGGCTGAATGTAAATTACGGCTGGCGTCAGGCGTTACTAATTTTGGGCATCGCGATGGTCGTCATTGGATTCCCGATGGCGTGGTTTGTGAAGAATGCTCCCGAAGGCTTTGAAGACGAGAAAAAAATTGTCGAGCCGAAAATTCCAATCAAAGAAATTCTGAGTAGCCGCGCATTTTATTTGTTGGCAATTGGCAGCATGTGTTCCATCGGAGCTGTCGCTGGTACGAATGCGAATTTGAAATTATTTCTTGGTTTGGATCTAAAATTTTCGCAAGGCGATGCAGCAAATGTAATGTCAATGGTGCTGGGAGCAAGCCTGATCGGACGCGTACTCATCGGCTGGCTCGCGGATCGAATGCAAAAAAAATATGTGATGATTTTAATTTACATCATCGTCGCAGCCGCGATTCCATTGCTGTATTTCGCTTCGACTCCAGGCGTGATTTATTTGTTCGCATTTATTTTTGGCATCGGACTCGGAGGCGATTATATGATTATTCCATTAATGGCGGCGGAGCTTTACGGCGTTAAAGTTTTAGGTCGCGTGATGGGAATTATTCTCACCGCAGACGGAGTAGCAGAAGCACTAGCTCCCATGATGGTAGGTTCAATGCGGGATGTAAGTGGATCATACGCGAATGGATTTGCAGTCCTCATCGTCTTTGCAGTTATTGGCACAATCGCAATTTCAATGTTACCGAAGGCAGGTGAAAGGTGACAGGTGTCGGGTGTCAGTGTCGTTTATTCAGGGTGCAGTTTTAAAC
>JAYTCQ010000219.1:0-6389 GCA_043736395.1 Blastocatellia bacterium
TAATTCGCTTTGTTCTTCCGCTGTTAGTTTGGTGATAAATCTTGTCGGCGTTTTCATAGCTTCTCATTCTACCAGATTCTTTATGTCCCTCTACTTATATCCCCTAAATTGAAATTATGAACAAAAGAGAGTTTACAAAAGGTTTTCTAACCACTGTAGCTGGATTTGCGTTAATGGACACCTTGCTTAATTGCAAGGCTGTTTCAAATTCGGCGAAACCCATAACTGAACATTGGGCGATCAGGCTAAACGAGTATTGTTTAGACCTTAAAAAATCCTCTATTTCGGTAACAACCTGGCAAACCAATCTGGAATCTCTTTTTAATGAAATCTCCTTGCCTGATCTTTTGAAAAATATTGATTTTGACAATCTTATGAAAGGATTTGCCTATCCCGATTTAGGGGTGAGTACCAAACCGATAAAACTTCCTGCACTTGAAGGGCTCCCCGAAAAAACAGTCTTTGTAAAGAAACTTTTCGGGATGAAAAAAGGCCGAGCCGTCATTCCGCACGGACATAGTAATATGGCTTCAGCGCACCTGGTACTGAAAGGCGAACTGCACTTACGGCATTACGAAAAACTAAGACAAGAAGAACAACATCTGCTCCTTAAACCTACCATTGATAAAACTGCTAAAATTGGCGAGAGTTCTTCCATCTCAGACGAGAAAGATAATGTACATTGGTTTATTGCAAATACTGACACAGCATTTACGTTTGACGTAATTATGCTGGACCTCAATGGTAAACCTTATGACATTCACAATTTAGATATCAATAAAAAGCAAGACTTAAACGACGGCACGATGAGAGTACCTATTTTAGACGTAGAAACAGCTTTAAAGAAATACGGGAATGACAGTCACCATTGAAACCGGAAGTAAATGCTCAGTGGCACAGACGACGTCATCTCCGCTCATATTCCCTATAAATACATCAGCATCCATTCGAACGCTCCGGGCAGATGAAATATCGGTTCTCCGCGAAACGCTCGCATTGTTCGGCGAAGCCTTCGAAGATCGTGAGACTTACGTTGGCAAACAGCCCGATGACGAATACCTTGGTCGCCTGCTTTCGAGCGAGAATTTCATCGCCATCGTGGCTTGCTCAGAGACGGGTGTCATTGGTGGGTTGGCAGGTTATGTTTTGCCTAAATTTGAACAGGCCAGAAGCGAATTTTATATTTACGATCTGGCGGTTGATGTCGCGCACCGAAGGCAGGGAGTGGCTACGGCAATGATCGAAGAGCTTAAGGCTATCGTTGCCCAGCGTGGCGTCTATGTCATCTTCGTTCAGGCGGATTATGGGGATGATCCGGCTATTGCGCTGTACACCAAGCTCGGCATTCGAGAGGATGTGATGCACTTCGACATCGCCCCGACTAACAGTTCCGGCTAGATCAAGTGTTGGGCGACTTCGCGCTATGCAGAAGTTACATCAATTACTGATAATTGAATCGCCAAATAGTTTACATAAATTCACTAATATTCAGAGGAGCAAGAAAATGCCAGAAATTGTAGCAACTTATGAGCAGCAAACTGTGACCGGCTTTAATGCAGGAGAACGAGAAGCCGACCAAGCGCCTTCCATCTCAATATATCGAATAGCTCCAGTGTTGGCTAAGATTATGGATGAGTTGAAAAACGAAGGCGAGCGGAGCGCGTATGCCTGCGCAGAGGCAGACGCCTTGGCGCAAATCCTGACCGCTATTGGTGCGGGAATTGATTATAAGAAAATAGTATTTTCTCGACCAAACTCAGATGCTGGAGTCATTTTATGGGAGCCATGCAAAAATTGCTCTGCCTGGTTGGTTAAGGTATCGGGATCAGGTACCGAAGTTAAATATAAGCTTGCCGAACACATTTTGAACAAACTTTGTCCTCCGCAAACATCCAGCTTTGATAATACCGTCATTCTTGAAAAAGATTGGCCAACCCCAGGTCAGCCAACGGAACAACGAGGAAACTAATTTGAAGTTGAGGTTCTTTGAGTGAGTCTGACAGACAGCTAAGCATTACTGGCTCGGATATTGCATTCAGCTTTTATGAAGTTTATTGGTGAAAAGGCAGTGTGCCGTTTCCTAAATAGATAAACGACTAATAAATAAAAGTGAGAATATCATGAATGCTTTTTTAGAAGAACTCATTGCCGGATTGCCTGATCTGGCGCAGATAGAGCGGGTCGTCATTCGGCTGGTAGCTGCCGCGCTCCTGGGCGCAATCGTAGGAATTGAGCGTGAGCGGGCGGGCAAGTCGGCAGGCGTTCGAACTCACATGCTGGTGTCAATGGGTGCGGCTCTGTTTGTGCTTTCTTGCTCGGAATCTGGGATGTCTTTAAGTGATTTGTCTCGAGTGATTCAAGGGTTAACCGCGGGCATTGGATTTATTGGAGGCGGAGCTATTCTTAAGTTGACTGAAGAACGTGAAGTTGAAGGGCTGACAACTGCGGCTGGCATCTGGCTGACAGCGGCTATTGGCGTAGCGGCAGGGTTAGGACGCTGGGGGTCGGCAACCTTAAGCGTGGTGCTGGCCTTGATTATTCTCTCAGTTGTCGGTCAAATTACGCAGCGAATAAAATTGCGACACGAACCAAAAACCGTAGATGAGAATAGATAAGTTTTAAACCACGATAAGAAATTACCTGGAAATAAATTGTACGTCACCGCAGGGAGCAGGAAGTATAAGTTTCAGTTTGGTTTTACAGTGGCGAAAAGTAAAACCAAGCTAAAACTTGTACTCCATGCAGTAATCTTTATCTCAAGTCGCATTGGCTGTTGAGCTTTTCATGAAAGCTTCCTGCAATGATTGAGCTGCTTCCTCAACTGCCATTTTCGCTTTATCCACGACACCCGCCAGACCAAAAAATTCATGTACCATCTCGTCATATCGTGAAACCGTCGCCTGTCCTCCGGCTTGACGCAACTGCTCGCCATACGCTTCACCTTCATCACGTAACGGATCGTACTGCGCGGTGATAATTAACGCCGGTGGCAGACCTGAGAGATCGGTTGCTCGCAGTGGTGAGACATAGGAATTTTCTCCATCATTTTCACTGCGTAAATAATGTTTCCAGAACCACGGCATCATATCTGACGAAAGTGGTTTGGCCTGAGCGTTCTCTTCATAAGAAGGGAAGTTCATTCCGTAATTTGTGACCGGATAAATCAACAATTGAAAGATCGGCATTTTTCCCCGGCGATCACGCGCTAACAAGCAGGAAACAGTTGCCAGATTGCCGCCCGCGCTTTCTCCACCGACAGCCACTCTGGTTGCGTCGCAATTTAATTTTTCGGCATTCTGAAAAACCCATTGGACTGCGGCGTGAGCATCTTCAATTGCTGCCGGGAATTTATGTTCAGGCGATTGGCGATAGGCAACTGAAATGACTACGCACTGCGCTGCATTACACAGGGCGCGACAACTGGCGTCGTAAACATCCAGGTTGGCGATGACCCAGCCGCCGCCGTGAAAATATACTAAAGCAGGAAAGGGACCTTCAGCGTCAGGTATATAAACCCGCGCCAGGATTTCCTGATGGCTACTCGGAATCAAAATATGCTTGATGCTCCCTACAGGTTCTGGTGAGGGGCTGGCAATATTTATTATTCGTTGCGAAACGTGCGTAGCTGCTAATTCATCTACTGCATTTTTAAGTGTAGGTAAGTTCCGAGCATTATCCGGAGATAACGTTGGAATTGGTGGCGCTTCGAATTTGGCGTATTGATTAAGAATTTGCTGTATTTGTGGATCAATTGGCATATAAATTTTCCCCTGAGGCTTATGTATCAGCCTCAACAAAAGTATAAATTTCTGAATTACTATTGCGTCATGACATTCTTTTTATCCGCAATTTTTATGCCATCCGATCAAAGAAAAAAATTAGCTTTCCAACTTGCATCCTGTTCACCCCACATACATTTACGTCCTAAAATAAGACAGATTAGTTTTTGCATTTATAAGCACCAATTCTCAAACGTTGTGAGTCCATACGACACCAGAAATCCCATCACGATACTTTCAGAAAAGTAAGGATTTAATTACACAGAAATGCATCAATTAAAGACAGCAAATTTTTAATAAAAAAACTTAATAATTCATAGATGAGAGGGTCTTGCTGGCATTAAATTTGCACTGATCTAGGTTGAAACATAACACTAATCAATTTGAAGCGTGCGAATGAATCAAAGCAGTACAGAGTGTATTAATCGCAGTGAGAAGTTAGTTTCTTACTTAATTGTTATAGTTTAGAAGGAGAAAAAACATGTCAGTTCTTACTTGGATCGTCTTAGGGCTAATCGCCGGATTTATTGGAAGCAAAATCGTCAACAAAACAGGTGAGGGCGTTGTTGTCGATATTCTTTTAGGAATTGCAGGCGCATTTCTGGGCGGTTGGCTTTTCAATACCTTTGGAATGCCTGGAGTAACAGGCCTGAATCTCTGGAGTATTCTTGTTTCTGTTGCAGGTGCCGTTTTATTTTTAGTTATTTATCATCTGATAATTGGCGCGCGAACAGTTAGAAATTGATAAGTAACTAAGTAATAAAAGATATTCAGACTCTTTGAGTGATTAGTCCGATTTTTGAAGCAAGATATAAATTCAGAAGAGAGAATCACAATCTACTATCCCGCAAAAAACTGCACCAGCATTTACATGTCTGGTGCAGTGGCGTCTTCACACATCCTAACAATCAATAAATGAATTTAATAAAAAATTAATACAATTTTTAAGAGGATAATATGGCTAAAGGTAAAGTAGAAAAACAGGACAAGAATAATAGTAAAGTAAATGAATTAAATGTAAATCGGGAAGATGGCACCAATCAATATTTAACGACGAACCATGGAGTTCGAATCAATGATAATCAAAATTCATTGAAAGCTGGGGATCGAGGCCCGTCTTTACTAGAAGATTTTATTTTACGCGAAAAGATCACCCACTTCGATCATGAACGAATTCCTGAACGCGTTGTTCACGCGCGTGGTTCCGGAGCACACGGTTTCTTTCAGGTTTATAAACCAATGGCAGCCCTCACGAAAGCAAACTTCCTACAAGACCCTGCAGTGAAAACTCCGGTCTTTGTAAGATTTTCAACTGTGGCAGGTTCGCGCGGTTCATCTGATATGGCTCGTGACGTCCGGGGTTTTGCCGTTAAATTTTATACCGAAGACGGGAACTTTGATTTGGTCGGAAACAATATGCCGGTGTTCTTTATTCAGGATGCCATTAAATTTCCTGATTTAATTCATGCTGTCAAACCCGAACCGCATAATGAAATCCCGCAGGCTGCTTCCGCGCACGATACTTTTTGGGATTTTATTTCATTGATGCCGGAATCCATGCACATGGTTATGTGGGTCATGTCAGATCGATCATTGCCGCGTAGCCTGCGGATGATGGAAGGTTTCGGCGTTCACACTTTTCGTTTGATCAACGATGCTGGAGAAGCTCGCTTCGTAAAATTTCATTGGAAACCATTGCTTGGAATGCACTCCATCGTTTGGGATGAAGCGCAGAAAATTTCCGGTAAAGACCCCGATTTTCATCGGCGGGATTTGTGGGAAGCAATTGAAAGTGGAGCCTATCCGGAATGGGAATTAGGCATTCAAGTCGTGGAAGAAAAGGATGAGCATAAATTTGACTTCGATTTACTTGATCCAACCAAACTTATTCCCGAAGAACTTGTCCCCGTCCAACGTATTGGCAAATTAACGCTCAACCGCAATCCTGACAACTTCTTTGCTGAAACTGAGCAGGTAGCTTTTCACGTGGGTCACATTGTTCCCGGCATTGATTTTACCAATGATCCATTATTGCAAGGACGATTGTTTTCCTATACTGATACGCAATTGCTGCGATTAGGCGGCCCCAATTTTCACGAAATTCCAATTAATCGTTCATTAGCTCCGGTGCATAACAATCAACGTGACGGGCAGATGCGGCAAACGATTAATACCAGTCGTACAAGTTATGAACCTAACTCAATGGGGGGCGGATGTCCTTTTCAGGCAGGCCGTGACATGGGTGGTTTTGTGAGTCACGCCGAAAAGATGAATGGCTCAAAAATTCGCGCTCGCAGTGAAAGTTTTTTTGATCACTTTAGCCAGGCTGCAATGTTTTATCGAAGCCAGTCTGAACCAGAACAAAACCATATCATCAAGGCTTTACGTTTTGAATTAGGTAAGCTTGAAATCCCTGCTATCAGGGAGCGCATGGTGGGGTTACTTTCTTTTGTTGATCCAACGCTTGCCAGTCGCGTGGCCCAAGGCTTAGGGATAAGTGTTCCTAAAACTATTGCTGATCCCATTAATCACAGTATTCCAGCCGACGGAGACGAAGCAAGATTTCAGCCTAAACCGATAAAAAAATCTATTCCTGTTTCTCCATCTTTA
>JAYTCQ010000220.1:0-24061 GCA_043736395.1 Blastocatellia bacterium
TAATTCGCTTTGTTCTTCCGCTGTTAGTTTGGTGATAAATCTTGTCGGCGTTTTCATAGCTTCTCATTCTACCAGATTCTTTATGTCCCTCTACTTAAGTAAGAAATTACTGTCACTAATGCTCTAGCTTCGCAACTATTGTTAACTATTTGAGTTAGCTAAAAACCTCATGCATATATCTAAAGTCAGTCTCATCAATTATAGGAATTTTGCAAATGCAAAGTTTATCTTCAATAAAGGGATCAACACCATCATAGGGGAAAATAGTTCGGGGAAAACAAATCTATTCAGAGCCATCAGATTACTTTTAGATGATGACCTGCCTCGCTCCGCCTACAAATTGGATGAGAAGGATTTCTATAGAGGGTTAGGTAGATGGCAAGGTCATTGGGTAATTATCAGTATGGAGTTTGATGAAATTTCGCAGGATGAAGCAATTCAAGCTCTTTTTTTACAAGGGACTGGAAACATTGGCAACGATAGTATTGGCAAAGCAACATACAATTTGATCTTTAGACCCAAAATTGCAAAGAGAAATCAGCTCAGTCAGTTGAAGAGTGGTGATGTGACAGGGCTTAATAAAATACTTGATTCGATCACAATAGAGGACTACGAAACCATCTTTACAGGTAAGAGTAATGCAAATTTCAACGACGAAAAATTCTACAAAGAAATGGTCGGAGATTTCGAGCAAGTTTTATTTAAGAACGAGTCTGACTTACCAACAATAGGAACCAAAATTCCATACATCCTGTCTATCACCAAAGAGATTTCTTTTACTTTCATCCAAGCGATGAGAGACGTTTTTGCTGATTTTCAGAACAATAGAACCAACCCATTACTGACGTTGCTTAAGAGCAAAAGTGGTGAAATTGACATTGATAAATTTGAGTCAATCACGCAAAGGGTGAATGAGTTGAATGGTGAAATCGAAATTCTTGAAGACGTTCAAACTGTGAGACAGGGAATCGCTGATACTGTTAGAGAGGCTGCTGGAGAGACGTATTCACCTTCCAGATTATCCGTTAAATCTGCCCTGCCCAATGAGGCTTACAAATTATTTCAGTCGCTTAAACTATTTGTCGGTGAGGAGGAAATAAATTACGAAGGTGATATTAATGAATTAAGCCTCGGTGGAGCGAATCTTATTTATTTAACTCTGAAGCTCTTGAGATTCAAATATCAGAAAGCAAATCAGTCTTTTGCAAATTTTTTACTTATTGAAGAGCCTGAATCTCATATTCACACTCATATTCAAAAAACACTTTTTGACAGGCTTAACTACTCTGATACTCAGATTATTTACTCTACTCATTCCACACACATTTCTGCGGTAAGCAATGTACAGAATATTAATATTTTAGGTAGGCGTGCGGGGAGATGCGAAGCGTACCAACCCTCGACAGGCCTTTTACCGGATGAAATCAACAATATTCAGCGATACCTTGACGCTGTCCGAAGTAATTTACTTTTTGCCAAAAGTGTAATCTTAGTAGAAGGAGACGCAGAAGAAATATTGATTCCAATTCTCGTGAAACAAGTGCTTGATCTAAGTCTCGATGAAATGGGTATCAGCCTAATTAACATTGGTAGCACAGGATTTCAAAATATTGCCATCTTGTTTCATGATGAACGAATAAAAAAGAAGTGCAGCATAATTACTGATCTTGATGCGTCTATCGCTAACATAACGCCAAATGCTAACGACTCTAAAAAAGAACGTAAGTTCAAGAAACAATGTAGAGGTTCGCAAATATCAGGCATGAGAAGAAAATCAAGCCTTGAGAAGTTTGTAAAAAATAATACTTGGATTGATGCTTTCTATGCCCCTAATACATTCGAAGTTAATTTCATCTCTGCCGGAAACTCAAAAAAAATATTTAGCCTTCTTGGAGAGGTTTATAAGGATAGTGCAACGCACGATAAAGCAAAGCTTGATCTCGAATCAACTGACATATCCCGGTATGGACGCAGAGTACTGACTATGGCAAACAATCAAGGGAAAGGATGGTTCGCCATTTTACTTGCAAAGAAAATTGATTATCAAACTGTCATTCCAGAATATATTCTCGACGCTATTTTCTTTGTCGCTCGATCCAATATAACCAAGTCGACTTGGTATAATATTTTGAGTTACCGCTTAGAATGTATAAAACAAAATAGTCAATTCCTAGGTTCAGATATAAACGAATTTAAAGCCAAACTCGACAGATTTAGTATTGGTTCTATTAATTTTGCTGGTATTTGCTATGAAATGAAAACCGCTTTTCCAACAGATCAAATCAACCAAATCATGGAGAGGTTCTAGCTGATGTCTGTTTGGAATGATAGTGAGTTAAATGATGAACAGAAAGCTGCTGTTGAAGCGGATGGAAGTGTATTCCTTACAGCTTGTCCGGGCAGCGGCAAAACAAGAACACTGACATACAAAATAGCTTATGAGATATCAAGACTGGAATCAGAGAAACAATTTGTGGTGGCCATCACCTACACCCATCGTGCTGCAGATGAAATCTATGAACGTATTGAAAAACTTGGTATCGATGCCTCTCAATTGTGGATAGGGACAATCCATTCATTCTGTCTGGAATGGATACTAAAACCCTACGCAACTTACCATAATAAATTGTCCCAAGGTTTTCGGGTGATAAATTCCTATGATCGGGAGAAGTTGCTAAAAAAACTTTGTAAATCTTATGGAAATCCTAAAATTACGCCTTGGGATTGCGATTTCTATTTTAGTAAAGGGAGTGCGTCTTTCTTTAAATGTACCCCTCTCAATGAACAGAAAAAAACTTTAGTACAGCCGATTCTAAAGCAATATTTTAGAGTGCTCTCGCAAAACCGGCAGATAGATTTTGAACTCATGCTTTATTATGCGCATGAACTGACAATCAAATTACCGTCAATTAATACTATTCTTTCAAATCTGTTTTCAATTATTCTGGTTGATGAATACCAAGATACAAAGGAAATCCAATACTCAATGATCACTTCGATCTTGAAGGCTGGTAACGGGAAAACCAAGGCGTTTATTGTAGGTGATCCTAATCAGGCTATTTTTCAGTCACTTGGCGGATTTCCTATAAAAGCGGTAGATTTCAAGGCAATGGCGGGTATAGAGATGCACGAACTTGAACTTTCTAAAAACTACCGATCATCAGCGCGTATCGTTAACTTCTTCAAAAATTTTAACATGCAAGAAACAACGATTGAACCTGCCTCTAAGGACAAGGCATTTCCTAGCTTAATAACATTTAACGACACTGTCTCGAGATTGAATTTGGAAGAAGAATTGATACGGCTCATTCGTTTTAATATCGAAAACCTTGGGATTGCTCCACAGGAGATTTGTGTTCTCGCGCCTCAATGGATTCATCTTGCCAGCATTACTCGTAAATTAGTTACAAGCATGCCTGAACATAGCTTTTGCGGCCCTGGAATGGTTCCATTTGCCAAGGACATTGATAATTTCTGGTATAAGGTCTCCAAGATAGCACTAACAACAGAATCGTCGGGGATGTATATTCGACGATTGAGATGGGCAGCTGAAGTGCTGAAAGATTTGGATGATGCTGGTATCACTATATCAAAATATACTGATAAGACCTTTTTAAGGGATTGTAAGTCTATTCAAATTAATGAATCAGACGGACTAAAATATTTAATTAAGTTCTTCAATAAGTTGTTCTCACATTTTGGCATTGATTTTCAGGCTATCCCTTTTTTAAAAGAAAATTACGACAATTTCTTTAAAAGTTCAGAACAAAGGATTGATAGTTTGGTAGGAGCTGGTGCTGCCTTCATTAGTGACATAAGCACATTCAGAAAAGTCTTTGCAAATCGAAGAGGAATTACCGTATCAACAATTCATGGCATTAAGGGAGATGAGTTTGACACTGTAATCGCTTATGCATTGCTTGAAGGCTTGGTTCCTAATTTTCAGAATACCAATAAGGAGGAAAGTGCGAAGAAACTTCTTTACGTCATTAGCTCAAGGGCAAGAAAGAACCTACACCTAATCTCTGAACGAGAACGGTTAAATTGGAGTCGAAACGAATATAAAACTACGAGTCAGCTTACCTCTTGCAAATTTAACTATGACACGGTGCCACTTGCGCCTCTTACCCAAACCTCCAAATTCTAAATTAATTTAAGGCAAGCGTCATTCCCGGTCTGAGCTATGCTTCAAAAGTCCGCCTTGAAAAATTGATAGATGCGATCTTCCCTAGACCGCGCCTAATCTGCCTTTTTTATTTTTTCGGGAAATTCGGATCAGCCTTCACTTCCAGAATTTGCAGCGTATGTCGTTCACTGTGCGATGCCAACAACAGCAACCATTGATAGGCATCCAGCTCTTTCAACATCGGATGCGGCATAAAATGGGCACGTAAATCCGCACTTGAAGTCTGAACAAATTTTTTCGTATTCGCGCGGCTGGCATTAAAAGCTTTGACCAGCTCAGCCTGTGTCGCCCATTTATTGGTAGGCTTCAACGGCTCTGGCGCCTGCGCTTTCGTCGAACGGTTCACGACCATTTTCAAGAGCGTCGCATCTTTCGCTTTGGAGGCAGCCATCTTATCCGGCGTCGCGGGAGATTTCATTGCCTGAACAGTGGCGACGTTGAAAAGCATGTCTTCGCTCAGCGCGATATGTTCGGCGACTTCTGCCACTGACCAGCGATCCGGTGCAGATTTAAATTTCCATTGCGCTTCGCTTAATCCTTTGATCGAGTCCAGAAATTTTTTGCGCGTTTCGTCAAGATATTTGGAGGCTGACTTGCGTTCATCTTTCGTCAAAGTTCCCGCTGTTTGCGCGCTCGCAACCATTGACAGGCACATCAAACAAGCCATCACGGCTAAACCAATAGTGGTCTGATTTGAAATTAGTTTCATTTTTTCTGTTTCCTTTTTTGGGTAAGTTTAATAATCGTTTTCCATTCGGTAGCACCTACGGGTTGCACGGAAAGTCGTGATCCTGTTCGCAGTAATTCCATTTCCTGAAGTGTAGAATTTTCTCGCAATTCATTCAACGAAAGTGGAGTTTCAAACGTGCTGACAAATTTCACATCCACCATATCCCAGCGCGGATTGGTCGGCAGACTTTTTGGATCGTAGTGATGATCGTCAGGATCAAATGCCGTATGGTCGGGATACGCCTTACGAACAATTTCGACTATGCCAACAATGCTCGGCGGATTCGCGTTGCTGTGATAAAAAAAGACGAGTTCACCGACTTTCATGTCACGCATAAAATTTCGCGCCTGGTAATTCCTCACGCCGTCCCAGCAAGTCATTTGTTTTGGAGCGTTCGCCAGATCATCAATCGAAAAAGATTCCGGCTCTGATTTCATTAACCAATATTTTTTTGGCATAACATTTATTGCAGAAGCCCACACGCAGTAAGGGCGTAATTCCGAGTATTGTAAAAACGCCCGTACTGCGTGTGGGCTTCTGCATTTTCTCTAATTCTAATTTTTCAAAAATAACGCGAGGTCGTAATTCGCACAAGCTCCTAAAAATTATACTTGGCAAGTTTCGGCATCTGTTTTAGAGTGCCACCGATGCGTTTGAGTTCAAGATTTTACATCGCAGCCGGATTCGTTAACGTTGCACTTGGCATCGCAGGAATTCCGTTGCCGTTATTACCGACCACGCCATTCTTATTGCTGGCAGCCTTTTGTTTTTCTCGTGGCAGCGACCGCTGGCACAACTGGCTGATGACGCATCCAACGCTCAGCCCGTACATTCTGGCGTTTAGTGAAAAGCGCGGATTGACGCGCCGACAAAAATTACGGATCGCAGGCTTAGTTACCATCACACTGCTCATCAGCGGCGGATTCGCGCCTTTTCTCTTTGCCAAAATTCTGGCAGTGATCATCTGGATTGCGACGATGTGCTTTCTGTATTTCAAAACTACTGCATTGTCTGAATAAAAATACGCTACGCATTGATACTCACCGGGCGCGGCGCGCCTTGCAACGTCACAGGCATCTGCGGAGCGCAACACACTTTCAATAAACGCAGCCGATCTTTTTGCATTTCCTGATCGTTGGAAATCCAGTCTCTCACTTCATTTAAAACCCGCACCGCGTGTTCATCTTTCGGAAGCGTCATTCGATAATGAATCCATTTCCCGTCACGCCGTGCAGCTACAATTCCGGCGTTACGCAGATACGCCAGGTGCCGAGAAACTTTCGGTTGTGGCATCTGCAAAATCTCGACGAAAAAACAAACACAAATTTCGTCATCGCCCATCAGATTCAAAAGCCGTAAGCGATTACGATCCGCCAATGCCAGAAAGAATTTTTCCCAATCAAATTTCTTCACTGTTTTACTCATAACAAAATTATTTTAGCACATTTTACATATTTGCATTGACAGATATGTTATCGCTCGTTAGAATTCACATATTCGCAAAAGCGAATATGTTTTAAGCATTAACCGAGGAGAAACCGCTATGTCAGAAAATACCATCAAAATCCTGAAACCGCATGTCGCGCTGAACGTGAAAAATGTTGAGCAAAGCACGGAATTTTACCGAAAAATGCTGGGTATTGAACCAAGCAAAGTGCGCACTGGCTACGCCAAATTCGATGTTCAGAATCCGAATTTGAATTTGTCATTGAATGAACATCCGGTCAATGAACGCGGCGCGCTGTCGCATTTAGGAATTCAGGTTGCCACGACAGAAGACGTTCTGACAATGCGTGAAAAATGGGCTGCCGCCGGACTTTATACTCGTGACGAAATGCAGACCAGTTGTTGTTACGCCGTGCAGGACAAAACCTGGGTCAACGATCCCGACGGCAATGAATGGGAAGTGTTCGTAGTGCTCGAAGACAACTTGCCGGAAGCGGAAAGCAACAATGCTTCGTGCTGCACCCCCACCGCCGGATTGGTTCAAATGGGAAGTTGCAAAGTGTAGTCAAAAAAACGATAACGGAACAAACGGAAATAACAGAATTAACGGAACCAAAAACTACCCGCAAAATTCTTTTTCCGTCTGTTCCGTTATTTCTGTTTGTTCCGTATTCTCTCTTCTTATGAAAAAGAAAGTCTTAATTCTCTGCACCGGAAATTCCGCCCGCAGCCAAATGGCAGAAGGAATCCTTCGTCACGATGACGGTGAAAATTTTGAAGTCTTCAGCGCTGGAACCAAAGCCAGCCTCGTCCGCCCCGAAGCGATTCAGGCGATGAGCGAAATCGGCATTGATATTTCCAATCATCGCTCTAAAAATGTAGATGAATTTGTTGGACAGGAATTTGATTTCGTCATCACTGTCTGCGATCACGCGAATGAAATTTGCCCGGTCTTTCCAGGCAAAACACAGCGCATCCATCACAGCTTTGAAGACCCGCCGCCACCCAATGTTGGAAGCGATGAACATCGTCTGAATGTCTTTCGAAAAGTCCGTGATGAAATTCGTGAATGGATGAAAAATTTCATTCATTCGCAATCATGATAAAAGTTTGGGATCTTCATTCTCTTCGTCTTCATCATCCTCATACTCATCATCTTCAAATTCATCGTCATCATAATCATCAAAACTCATTCCCATTGGATCAGCTTGAAGCATAAAATCGAAGTTCCCGATCCCACAATTTTTTTCCAGCGTTTTGACAATTTGCTGCCGCTTTAAAGGTGAATCCAATGGGCCCGACACATAAAACGGCTTACCCATTTTGCCGAACGAGAATTGATCGGTGCATTCGCTGGCATCAATCTCGCCGAAAATTTCTTTCGCTTTGTGGTAGTCGGGATCGGGTTTGAAACCAAGCTTAGCCGCATATTCCACTGCGCTTTCGACCAGTTTGCGGGCGTAGGAAGGTTCTACGGCTTGCAGTAATTCGTTGCGTCGCACCTGGGCAATCATCTCATCGTATTCGTAGGGTGCGAGCACTCTGGCAATCGCGCTTTTGACACCGAGGCAAAACGTATCCAGCAAAAACATGGTTAACACAATGTCGCCATTGGGCGCAGTCCGGCTGACGATCACTGTGCCCATTCCGCCCGCAAAGACAGAAAGATTGGACAAGCATTGATGCAGCGGATACTTCGCCGCAAAGGCGACAGGATTGGATTGAAATGCCGTTTGTTGGAGCTGTTGCACGACCAGCTTCTTCACTTTTTCTTTGCGCTGCGCTTTGCGTTTGGCGAGTTTCTTCTGCCGCTTTTTCGGATCAAGTGCCATGAGTATTTTTTCTCCTATTGGGGTGAATTATCAACGAGATGAAATATAGCAGCGTAACTTATTTACGCAAGTTCGCGCTTACCTAATATTTCCATCGAGTCGCAAACTTCTCAACTCTCCACTTTCAATTTTCAACTTCTGAGCGTGGAAAAATTTCATCCTGCAAAAAAGTAGAAAGTGGAGAATTGAAAATTGAAAGTGAACACTCCTTCACAAGCCTTTAGCTTCCCGAAAGTTTACGTTACTTTTAGAGAATGGCTCGAAATTTCATTATCAAATCGGATCAGGTGCGTCCGGCTTCATTCATTAATTACGGCAAAGAACTGAATGATGAACAACGCGCCGTAGTCAATGCTGGCGGTGGTCCGTTGCTGGTCATTGCAGGCGCAGGCTCTGGCAAGACGCGTACGTTGACCTATCGTGTAGCGCGACTCATCGAACTTGGCATTGCTCCGGGAAGAATTTTGCTTCTCACGTTTACGAATCGCGCCGCGCGTGAAATGCTCAGCCGCGTCGAAGCTCTGCTCAAAACGGATACGCGCAAAACGTGGGGTGGGACATTTCATTCAATTGGCAATCGCATTTTAAGAAGGCACGCGGTGAGCCTCGGCTACGAAAATAACTTTACGATTTTGGATTCAGAAGACGCGAAAGAATTGATTGAATCCTGTATTGAAGAAGCTGCGATTGACACGAAAGCCAAACGTTTTCCCAAGGGCGAAGTCCTGCGCGAGATGTTCAGTTTTGCGACGAATACAGACACGCCGCTCGATAGTTTAATTCCAAAACATTATCCGCATTTTGAACCGCTCACCGCACAAATCAAGCGCGTAGATTTTTTGTATCAAGACCGAAAACTTTCTCGTAATTCAATGGATTATGACGATTTGCTTGTGAACTGGAAAAAGCTGCTTGAAACCAAACCTGACATCGCCGCGATTTATAAGGATCAGTTTCAGCACATTCTCGTAGACGAATATCAGGACACGAATACTCTGCAATCCGACATCATTGATTTGCTCGCGGCGAAGCATCGCAACGTGATGATTGTTGGTGATGACGCACAATCCATTTTCGGATGGAGAGGTGCGAACATCGAAAATATTTTGAGCTTTCAGCAGCGGTACAAAGACGCGCAGATGTTCAAGCTGGAAAGCAATTATCGCTCAACGCCGGAAATTCTGATGCTCGCGAATGCGGTGATTCATCATAATCGAAAACAGTTTCCGAAAAATCTGCAAGCCATTCGTCCAAGTCAAAATTTTGAACCTGCGTTGATTCCCTGCCGCGATGCCGATCAGCAATCAGCTTTCGTAGCCGCCAGAATCTTAGAACTGCGCGATGAAGGCGTACCGCTCAATGAAATTGGAGTTTTATATCGCTCACATTTTCACGCAATGGAATTGCAACTGGAACTCACGCGGCGCGGCATTCCATACGAAATTCGCTCTGGCGTCAGATTTTTTGAGCAGGCGCACATCAAGGACGTGACTTCGTATTTGCGGTTGATTGTGAATCCGCGTGATGAAATTGCGTGGAAGCGTGTACTGAAATTAATTCCGAAAATTGGTAACGCGACAGCTTCGCGGATTTGGGATCGCTTAGCCGAATCGAGCGACGCGTTGACGCTCATTAAACCTGATGTTTTCGGCAACGATAATATTGCGCCAACATTGCCGAAAGGCGCACAAATCGGATGGCAGGAATTCGTCGAATTAATCAAAGCTTTGACAGACGAAGCCGCGATCAACAACCCTACGAAGCAAGTCGAAATAATTTTGGAGCGCGGTTATACCGAATATTTACAGGCCTCCTTCGACAATGCCGAAGCGCGTGTCGAAGATTTGAAACAGCTTGCCTTGTTCGCCGGACGTTATGAAACGACGGAACAATTTTTAAATGAACTCGCCTTAATTCAAACCGAATCCGGCGCGTTGACCGGCGAAGATGTAGTCTCCGGCGGCGATGAAGATGAACGCCTCGCGCTCTCTTCTGTGCATCAGGCAAAAGGTTTGGAATGGAAAGTTGTATTTTTAATTTGGCTTAGCGATGGGCGGTTTCCGTCGGCGCGTTCACTGCGTGACGTCGAAGGCGAAGAAGAAGAACGAAGATTATTTTATGTGGCGTTGACCCGCGCCAGAGATGAGCTGTATGTGACGTATCCAATTGTCGAAAGTGACCGCGGACGACAAACAATTTTGCAACGCCCTTCGCGATTTATTTTGGAAGTGCCGCGTACTTTATTTGAGGTTTGGAATGTAGATGAAGAACCGATTTTGTTGGATGCGATTGAAGAATCGAAGTTGATAAATTGATATTTATATCCACGAAGGACACGAAGAAACACGAAGAAAAGACAATCAAAAGCATCTCAATTTTTTACTGTCCTTTAATAAATTTTTTGGCAGAGATTTTTCCTTCGTGTTTCTTCGTGCCCTTCGTGGATATAACGATCTTGTCACCTATCGTTTTTCTTCGACTGGCGGACGTAATCGCTGCACCGGTGTCACGCCTGGCTCAAGCTGTTCTCCGCCGCCAAACACTTCTTTGAATGCTCCAATGCTTGAAAGCAGGGTGCTGGTTTCGACGGGCATAAAAATGACTTTCGCGTTGTTGGATTTCGACATTTCCCGCAGTGATTCAATGTATTTCATCATAATCATATACTGCGCCGGATTGCCGCCTTTAATGCCTTCCGCGATTTGACGGAGCGATTCCGCTTCCGCTGTAGCCGCTGTCAATCGCGCTTCGGCTGCGCCCTGCGCTTGTAAAATTGCCGATTGCTTATCACCTTCGGCGCGTGTCACTGCAGCTTGTTTTTCACCTTCAGCGCGTGTAATCGCCGCAGATTTTTCGCCGTCCGCTTGCAAGACGACTGCGCGGCGATTACGTTCTGCGGTCATTTGTTTTTCCATCGTGATGCGTACGTCTTCAGGCGGCGTAATATTTTTCAATTCAACGCGGGTCACTTTCACGCCCCATTTATCAGTGGCTTCATCCAGCGCCACACGCAAATTATTATTGATCGTATCGCGTGAAGTCAGCGCGTGATCCAAGTCCAAATTCCCTACGACATTGCGCATCGCCGTGATCGTTAATTGAATCATACTTCCAGCGAGATCATTCACTTCGTAGACAGCTTTAATCGGGTCGGTCACTTGCCAATACACTACAGAATCACAAGTGATGGTTACGTTATCGCGTGTGATGACGGGCTGCGGAGGGAGGTCAATAAATTGTTCACGCAAATCAATTGAAGTCATTCCCGAACGCATTCCCGACCAATTCACAGAGCGTGGTTTATCCACAAACGGCGTGACAATGTTTAATCCGCTGGTGGCGACGCGATCAAATTTTCCGAGTCGCTCAATAATCAAAACTGTCGCCTGCGGGACAATGCGAATGGTCTTGGCTGCGAGCACCATCACAATGCCGGCGATAATAATTAACGGGATGAGAATTTCCATAATTAACCTCTTAAAAGTATTTACGCTTACTGCTTTTCTGAAGTTCCGGTAAACAAAAATTCGCGCCGTGGATTAGTGCGGCGAACATACACCGAATTGCCTTCGATGCGTTCAATTTCGACAGATTCGCCTTCGATAAGAGGTGCTTCACCTTCAACCGGAAAGGCTGTCCATACTGACCCCGAAGCTTTGATGGCACATTCGTGGCGGATACCCTGACTGGAAGCAACTACGGTCACCATCTTTCCAATCATTTTTTCAACTCCAGTTTTTATATCGGCGTCGCCTGAAGTGCGCGGCAAATATTTCTGAAGAATCGTCCTTGAAAAGATAACCAGTAAAGTTGAAACAATGAGAAAAGCAATGATTTGGATAGCTAAACTTGTGACACCAAGCAAGGCAAGTACCGAAGCGACAATGGCTCCAACGCCGAACCAGAGCAAAAAGAATCCAGTCGTCGCGGCTTCACCGGCGAGAAGAATGGCAGCAATCAACAGCCAGATAATCCACATAAAATGCAATCCTCACGAAAGCCGTATGCTATGTCAGTAAGAAATTTCATACAAGAAAATTTGGGATTTGCGCAAATTGCTCCGACTACTGAATTGGAAATTTTACGATTCTTTGGGCTATAAAAAATTTCTACCACAACTTCCATTTTTTCGGCTCTGGTTTGGCTGGGTCTATTTTATCGGTAGGATTTTTTTCTTCCTCGATCGGCACGACATCAACAGGCTTCGGACGATAAGGAGTGGCGCGTTTTTGGAAACCGTGTTTTTCAAGGAGCGCACCTACGCGTTGTTTGTAAATCGCGCCTTTGACTGGATCAACCATCAGCACATAATTCGCAAAGCCATTCAGCGAAGCCATCACGTCTACTGACGTGTTCCAATATTTTCCTTCGGGGCCATCTTTTTCAATTTGAAATAAGACAGCGCGGAAACGTTTCAGGGCCTTGCGATCAATGCTTAATTTTTGATTGACGACAATGCCTGTGACTTCTTGTTGACGCGACTGGCGCAGCACTCTAGTTTTAGCGGGATGAATTTCCAGGCCTTCGTGCGCAACTATTGCGGCAGTTTTTTGCAGCACATTACAAATATTTTTTTTGTTCTCGCCGGAAGTCGAAAACGTCAAATCATCGGCATAGCGCGTGTATACAAACCCCATCTCGTCCGCCATATTTTGCAAGCGACAATCTAACCGATGACACAAAATATTCGTGATCGCCGGACTGGTCGGCGCGCCTTGCGGTAAATGCCTCAAGCCCGTAGCGACAAAATATTTTTTACCATCCAGCAACACCTGTTCGACTTCGGGTTCACAGCAAAGCAAACCGAAAATTGTCGCGGCGGCTTCGCTGTACCCAAGCTGGCGAAACACGCCTTTGACGCGTTTGTAACTAATCGAAGGAAAAAAATCTTTGAGGTCGCAATTGATGATGAATTCCGCGCCTACGTGAGGTTTGGCGTTGCTCACAATCGAATGCGCGTGCCGAAATCCGTGTGCGGCATCGTGCAATGTCACCTTGTCTAAAATATTCGTCAGAATCCATTGCTGCGCTTTTTTCAAGCGCGGCATCGGCGCAGAAATCAACCGTTCGCCGCCGGTTTTTTTCGGCACTTTGAAACGCACATAATGGTTAACGTTGGAAGTTTTGCGATCAAACGCGAGGAAGCGCAATTCGTTCACGGTGATGTTCATCGCTGCCGCAATGTTTGCCGCATCGTCAAAGCGCGGCACTCCGAATTTTGCTAACCGTTCCTCGTCACAGACAATATTATTCAGCCCTGCCGAAACCGCTGCGCCCAAATAAACTATTTCTGTAGCTTTGCGTGCCTGCCATTTTTCAGCGCGTTCAGTGCGTTCTTTTTCGTGGCGTTCTTTGGTGTCTTTTTGCTTTTGCTTGGATTCGAGCAACCGCTTTTTGCGTAGCTCTTTCAGCAGAGCTTGTTCGTTGTAGAGCTTACGATTTTGCATACGCAAATCGTCAAGTTGCCGTTGCAATTCGCCGCGCTGCCGAATCTCGTCCGCCGGATCGTGCGGCATTTCGCCCTGCGCCGGCCAAAAGCCGAGCCGAATCATATCGCCCAGAATAAATTCTTCGCGGGATGATTCGCGGATGCGTTCGTAGAGTTCTTCGCGGGTGCGCGGTTGAGTGGACATAATGAAACCAGGAAGTCGAAACGATGAACGATGAATAGAAGATTTTTATTTTCCTCCATTCATCGTTCATCGTTCCGCATTCATCTTTTATTTTAATGCGCGTGCGCAACCATCCATGATTGCCTTCGATAACCGCTAGGGACTGGATTGCTCAACTCGAGCTGGGCGCCACTACTATGCGTCAATTATTGCTCGGCATTCAAACCGAATTACGCATAGTAGTGGCAGCCCAGCATAGTCAAGAGCAGGCCAGTGATGCATGCGAAAACGAACCGCAAGGACGGCGATCCACCGTCCGGATTGCAAGGCTGTCAACCATTGATGGCTGCGCACGCGCATTAAAATTCAAAGAGCTTTTACTGGGAGCGCCCGCATCCTGCGGGCGAGCCTCACACTAAAATCAATTTCCATCGCAGGGTATTCGCTCACCAAGGCTCGCCCGCAGGATGCGGGCGTTCCCAGTAAAGGCGACTCCCAGCTACTTCCGCCGCTGCTGCATTCGCAGTGCCAGCATGTGTTCGCACGGGCCTTGATACAGCTTGTGCGTCAAATACCAGTTGCACGTGCATTGCGCGCTGTACATGCGCTCATCACGATCAATCACAATTTGCGGCAAAAAGATTTTCTCTTTGTCGCGGACTGATCCCTTGAGATTCAAATGCCCTGCCGTGTTTTCGCTCTGTTCGTTAATGCTCACCGCTCGCGCAGTCACAAATTGCGTAGCGCTTTCTTCACGCGGATTCGCAAACCGTAATTTGTCCATCGGCAATGGTTCGCGGCTGAGTTCGCGTACGCGCCAAAGCTGCTTGTTCAAATCGTAAATCGCGCGGCCTGCTTGCGTATATCCGCTGAGCGCACCCAGAACTACGGCTCGATCTAAATCCAAACGACTCGCTAATGAATCTGCCGTGTCCGCCCATCTAAATTTTAGCGCATCGAAGACACGGCGTTTCGTGAAGTCGTCCACGTCCGCACGCGGAGCCATCAAATCAAAATTTCCTGCGCTCGCCCAGTCATTCGCTGTCCATCCAGACAGTCCCAGCGTGAACGACATATTGCCTAAATCTGCGATGTAAAACGAAGGCAATCCTGTACCCAGCAAATGCACTGTGAATTTATTGGCGACCGGAATTAAGCGTTCCAAAATATGCAAACGCCGCCTGCCCCACACGCGAATTACTTGTTCTGTTTTCCCTTCATAAAACGAGCGACCGCAAATGATTTCGCGTTCCCACGGCTCGAATACAATTTTGATCGGATGCCCCGGCGTCAGGTGATAACGCATTCCGCGCGGCCCTTTTTTTTCTTTAAAGCGACACAGCACAAAGCACAGATTATGCACATCCATCGGATGCAAATCGAAGCTGGTCGCAGGCAGCGACATCGCAGAACTGACCTGTAAAAAGCCGCGCACCCAACTGTCCGGCAAATCAATTTTCAATTCTTTGTACGCGTCTTCGTTCGTGGTTTGCACATTGAAGCCGGACGGATCAACCGCAAAGCTTGTCGTTTTGTAGCTGCGAATTTTTTGGAATTCGTCATACAACGCAGCAGAATAATCAATGTTTGTAGTGCCGCACGCAAAATCACCGACGTTTTTAAATACCTCGTAACTTGCGCCCAATCGTCCGTAACTGGATTCGTCCTGGCTGAAACATTCAAAGAAAATTTCGTCAGGATGCACCGTAATCACCGGGTCAAGCACAAACCAAAAATCACGTTCTTTTTCGTAGAGGTACTGAAAATATTTTGCGCGCGCATCCCATAGTGGCTTCATTCGGGCGTGGCTGCTGGCAGTTAAGCTGCTCAATTCATCTTGCAATGGTTTGATTTTCGCGGCGAGATTTGCGCGTTCGACGGCGACGGCTTGCCAATCAATTTGCTCACGTTGTGCCGCCCATTCTTTGTACGCGGTTTTGTCTTTCGGTTTGAAGCGCTGATCCGCAACAACAACATCGTGCAACGCGCTAATGGCTTCGCGGAAGGCTACACCTTTTTCCAGGTCGCCGGAAAAATAAGTAGGTTCTCGTTTCACGTCCGGCGCGAAAGACAAATCGGTGTTATTTGCTTCGTGATTAACAGCGGTATTGCCGAAATAAGAATAATTAAATTGCACGGCGCACCTCCACTGTTTGTCGTTGCAACGGCACATCAATCGCTGGAAATTGTTGCTGTAATTTCAGCATCGTCTCAATGGTTTTGGCTTTGTCGTTAATCGCCATCGTCACGGATTGACGCGTCAGAATTTGCGCGACGATTGACGCGGCTTCGGCGCTCTTGCCCGCTTCGTTCGCCAGAAAATTCAGCACGCGATCTTTCGCCACGCGCGCGCGATTTACTCGCGAAAGTATGCTGACAAAATAAGGCGCGAGCGTTTGCAGCCGCGCCGCATCATCGGCGGCATAACGTTCCAGATAATTCGTCGCGAATAATTGCAAATCCGCCGCCGGATGTTCGCTGAGCTTAAGCAAATATTCCTGGCCATCAGCCTCGGCAAAATATTTCGTAATCAATTCACGTCCGAAACTCTGCACGTCAACGCGCACGCTGTCGCACATTGCAATCAATGTCGCGGGCGTCAAATCCGCGCTCGTGAAATGATCACGAAAAACCTGAAAATAAAAAGCGCGTGTCTCGTCCCATTTAGTATCGAGCAATTGAACGGCTTGCATCATTTCGCGCACAGCCGCGTCGTTATTGGCTTTGAAGCGGTTAATGACGTTGACAAAAATATTTTGCGCCGCCTGCCGAACCGCAATAATTTCGTGGCGCGATAATTTAATCATGTCGCGCGTCGTAAAAGTTTCGGCGAAAGATTTTTCGGATTTTATTTTTTCGCCGATCAACCAACCGGCTAAATCTTGTGCAGCACTTGAGCGCGTAGCCAGCAACTGCATCGCTTTTTCTTGATCAATTTCGGCTTGCCATTCTGTGCCCAAATCTTCTTTCAGCAACGTCACCAAATGCGCGTGTGTGCCGTCGTGCATTTCACGCTGCAACAGCAATTCAATAAACAGCGCCGCCATTCCATTCGTGAATTCTCGATGACGATTGAGCCGTTGAATAACGGGACGCGAAGCGTTGCGGACATCCGCTAATTCGTGGGTCGAAAAATCAATCAACAATTTTTCCTGCGCCAATAATTTTTCTTCGGGCAATTGTCCAAACAAACGAATGCCGATGCCCCGCATTTCGGCAAATTCTGAATTGAGTAATGAACTAATAATGCCTGCGGGCAATGAATCAGCGGGTGTTTCATGATTGAGCAAAATGTTGCCGCCGAATTCCTGCGCGGCTAACAACGGATGCGCAAGCAGATCCAAAACTACACGCAGGTTGATTGTGCGTAATTGCGGGCTGAATGCGACCAGCAGCGTTTGCGCGGCATCCCGAATCACGTCGGAATCCTGTGCCTCGCGCAATGCAAAAATTTCCGCGACGATTTGCCCGATCAGGGTTTTTGCGGCTTCATCCGACAATGGAGATGAACGCAACAAATTCCGCGCGAATTCTCGCGTATCCCCGTATTTACTAACTACGAGTTGCAACAAAAATTTATTATCATCCAGAAAATGATGACGCCCTGCTTCAATCCAGCGATGCGCTTGCTGACGAGCTTCGCCAAAATTTGCATTCGCAACCGCAAGCACTAAAGCGCGATCTGGACGCGCGGCATCGTATAATTTTTGCGCTAACGAAAAACCAAAACGCACCGTCACTTCGTAAGAACGCGCGAGCAACATCGTGATAACTTCGGCATCTAGTTGCGCACAAAATTCCCCGCATGTCGCTAAGGCTTTGACCGCGAAATGATGGACGCGTTCGCAATTACTTTCTGACAACAGGTGCAATAATCCAACGGGTTGCGCTTCCCACAATTTTGGAAACGCCTCTTCCCGATTCGTCGGTTCATCCGCGCCGGGCTGATAGTTCGCACGACAATAAAAACCCATTCCCTGCGGCTTAATCGCGTACCGTTGACTTTGCAAATACAGGATGTGATTGAACGCGTAATAGCCCGCAAAACTATCCCAGGTAATTCTGACGGTATCGTAATTCCAACGATTGGTCGGCAGCGGATTCGCTTGATAACGATCCGTAGTTCGTACGGCCTGCGCATCGTTGTCGTCGTACGGCAACAACACGCCCACCGCCATTTTCACATAATCATTCGCGTCGCCCAGCTGCCCCAGTCGCCGCAACGTACGCCACACGCGTTTGCGCAAATAACGCCGCGTGTTACTGCTGTAAGCGTATTGCGCGTCCGGCTTTTTCAATTCATCACTGAGCCGATGCGGACTATAAATAGTTTGCCCGCTCAAGGAAGTTTCGCGGTTCCATTGTGATTGATACCAGTTGCCAAACATCGCACGTTCTTTTTCAAAACGATAAGCAATAAGTCCAAACGTTTCGGCATCGCGGCGATATTCGGCAGCTTTGAAAATGTGGCGAATGTGTTTGAAGTAATTTGGCGTGAGCGGCGCAGTGCGTAAAAGTTCCAATAAAGCCGGACGCGTGATGTCGTTATCAATCAAATACAGCAAATGCAAAACTTCAAATCGTTGCGCGGTCGCGCCGCTCAAGTAAGCTTGCAAGGCTAATAAAAATTGATCGTTCGTGCCGTGCCCAGCTACATCGCGCAGTTCAATCGGCAGCGTGGCGACACATTTTTCCTGCCATTCCTGCCGCGCTTTTTCATCCAGCAATTTGCGCACGGCTTCACGCGCGATACGGCGCACGTGATCCGGTTGCTTTTCATCATCCAGCATTCTGCCTAACGCCGAAATCGCTGTGGCGTCTCCGCACCAACCCAGTGCCCACGCGATGCAATAATCACGCAGTGCGTCACCACTGCCGATCAAATTTATCAGCAGCGGCGCAGCAGCGCGGATTTTCAATTCGCCAGCGCGCCAGATCACACGCGACAATGACCACTTGGGTTTGCCCTGCGAAACAGTGCTTAATTGTTTGAGAATTGCCTGCTCGCGAGTATCAGGATCGCGCGGCAAAACGCGTTTGGGTGGAGGCGGCGCACCACCTTCGGTGTTGACTACGCGATAGCCTTTTTTCGTTTTCTCGTTGACCAGCGCCTGAAACGCTTTGTCAGCCTCAACCCGCGTGACAGGCGACGTCGTCTTTGTCCCTTCCTTCAAATTCGCACCGCGCCGTCCATAACGAAAATTTACGACGTAAGAATTGGTGCCGACTTCGCACAAATCTATCTCGTAAACTTTGTCAGAATTGCCTTCACGAAAATGCAGCGAGGTCTGCTGAATCAGCTTCATAACGCAGAAAATAAAAGGAAGAAAAGTTTAATTTTGCAGGGGCAAATTGCGAGGCGTCATCATACTGGAATCCATTTTTTTCTCAAGCAAAATTTTTAGTCCTCGGCAATAAAATAAATTTTTCACGGATTCGCAACAATGGAAAGCTTGATTTTATTGGCTTCGGCTAAGGTTCGCTCACGGTCAAAAATCAGCGTCTTATCCGCCGTAATCGAAACCGCAGTCACGTTGCATTCCTTCATCGTCGTCATCGTATTCAATCCAATCACGGGAACATCAAAACGCATGTCCTGATCCGGTTTGGCGACTTTGATTACCGTGAGCGGACGTCCACGTACCAATTCCGCCGCCCGTCGAATCGTAGCGTCAGTGCCCTCCATCGCTTCGAGCGCAACGACAGCTTGATTTTTGACCACAATGGCTTGCCCCAGGTCGAGCCGGGCTAATTCATTGGCAACGTGCAAGCCGTACTCAATATCCGCAGCTTCATTTTTATCAGGAGCGCGTTTCGTGAGCGTTCCAGCCCGCGCCAGCAACGGTTGCAAAAATGTCGTCGAATCAATCAACGTAATTCCTTCGCTGGCTAATTCATCAGCGACTGCGCCCAGCAATGCATCGGTATTTCTTCGCTTGAGCCGCGCCAACATTTTCGCCATTCGCAAATCAGGAATCGCATTGAGCTTGAAAATCTGGACGTGCTTCACCTGCCCCGCCATCATCACGTGCGTGACATTTTCACGTTTGAAAAATTTGATGAGCTTGCCAAGCTGACCTACGCTGACGAATTCAATGGTGCTGGCAAGTGAGGAAAGAGTTTTGTCAGCTTCTTCGCTGATGGCGGCGACGGATAATTCAACACCTTCCGCGCGCGCGCCTTCGAGCACAAGAAAGGGGAAACGTCCGTTGCCTGCGATTAATCCGTATTTCATAAATTAAAGGTACGATAGGCGTCCCCGCCTGTCGGAGCGTACATCAAAAATCCAGTACCAAGCACTCAACAACGGCGACAGGCGAGGGAGCCTATCGTACCTTATGGATTCGCTCGCTTCGATGCAAAGTACGCATCAAAAAAATCATTCTGTGGTTGCAGCAAATGATTTCCCTGCTTCACCTGATCGCCAAATTCGATGAATGGCTCGTTCGCTTTATCGTAGCTCGTCCACGTTGGCATTCCCTTTTTGTTCGGGTTTCCCGTCGTTGCAAAATTCACCCAATAATCCGACATCGCATTCGCTAAATCCGCATCCGTTTTTGGTACGGGAAGTGGCGAGCGCGATAAATTATTGAACGCGTACGGAATTTCTGCGGCGTGATATGCTCCGTAAATTGCACTGTCAGGCCTGGGCGGAACTCTGGAGAAAGAATACAACCACGCTTTCGAAGCAGGCGTCAGCCGCGCCCACGTGCGCATCTGCCACGAAAAAATTTCATCACGAAAGACGCCTAAAAATGAGTTTCTTACTTCGGCATCAGAAGTCGCCGGATACACTTTCAGTAAATCATCCGCCATCGCGCCGTAGCGATTTTTCACGTACGCTTTATATCCCGTCAACGTTTTCGGAACCATCGTCGGAGGAATCAACGAAGTTCCTTCATTCGCGTTGGAGCCAATAATGACAGGCACATTATTCTGTTTGCCCTTCGCAAAAATTTCGTACGCTTCTTCGGGAAAAACATAACCATCAACAATTCCACGTGCTGAAGCTCCGCTTTTATCAAAGGCTGCGATCAACTCTTCAGCGGGTTTTCCGCGCAGTTCCTGCAACGTATTCGCGCTGTCGGCGATGCCCAAAGATTGTGCAAATGATTTTCCGGATTCTTCTGCTGAAGAAATTCCATAACGCTTTTCTTTCAAAAATTGCATCGGAGAAAATACGCCGCCGCTTTCACCAATCGCCCGATGAAATAAGCCTTTCGCGAGCGGTGTTGCAACTAAACTGCACACGCTCCACGATCCGGCGGATTCTCCAAAAATCGTCACGCGATTTGGATCACCACCGAACGCGGCAATATTTTTTTGTACCCATTGCAGCGCGGCGATTTGATCTAAAATTCCGTAATTGCCTGAAGCGTTTTGTTTGGATTCCGCACTCAACGCCGGATGCGAAAAATATCCGAGCGGCCCCAAACGGTAATTGATTGAAACCAAAATGACGCCTTTTGCCGCGAGCGCTGCACCGTCATAAAAAGAAATAGAACTCGAACCACGCGTCAACGCTCCGCCGTGAATCCAGACCATCACCGGACGTTTTTCATTGGCTTTTTTCGCAGCTGTCCACACGTTCAGACACAAACAATCTTCACTCATTTTTTCGGCTTTGTTGAAGTAAAGCGAATTCGCAGGATACGGCGATTGCGGGCAGGCATTGCCGTACTGATCGAAGGCTTTGACGCCATCCCATTTCGCGGCAGGCTGCGGAGCCTTCCATCGCAAATTCCCTACGGGCGGCGCGGCGTAGGGGATGCCTTTGTAGACGCGAATGTCTTTGTCGGTCGTTCCGGTGATCATCCCCGAATCAATTTTGAGCGGAGCCGGATCGAGTTTTTTTGCCATCACGGAAATGACGCTAAGAAAAATTGTGAGAAAAATAAGAGTTAGTTTTTTCATAGTAAATTCCTATTTACGAAATCTGTTGTGTGAATAATAAGCGATCAGCAAAGAGAATTGAATTGAGAGCAGAAGAGAGAATACGGAACAGACGGAAAAAGAGTAGACAGGAGTCGGTTGCCAGGAAGAAAGTATTACGAGTCAAAAGGTTCGTCCGCGAGGAAAGCTACTGATTACTCTTTTTCCGTCTCTTCCGTTATTTCCGTCTGTTCCGTATTCTGTTCTGTTTTTATCTCACCATCAAACGCGCGCCAACATTCCCGCAAATAACCAGCAAAATATCGCACCGACAACGCTCATCGAAAATCCCCACAGCATCATTTTTCGAAATAAAATTTTCGCTTCGCTCGCGTCCTTAATCGTAGCGATGCACAGCGCGCCCAATGTTGACAGGGGTGAAACGTCTACCAGCGATGAACCTACGTTGATGCTGAGCGCAATCGCGAGCGAATCTCCGCCGCCCATTTGTTGGACTAATTTTGTAGCGGTCGGCAAAAATGCGGGAAGGACTACGCCGGAGGTGCTGCTGTACGTTGAAATAATTCCAGTCAAAAAAGCGATGACGCCGTTGATGCTGTTCGGCGAAGCGATGCGTGCCAGCAATGAAGTGAATTGATCCATCCCGCCCGTTTTTTCCAAAATTGCAATTAACAACGAAACGCCGCAGACCATTAAAATCACGCTCCATGGAATTTGTTTGATCGCTTCCGTTTCGTTCGCGGCACTCACGCCGATAATGATCGTCGCCGCTGCGAATGCGCTCAGTCCTAAATTTAATTTGAAAAAAATTACGCTGATGATCCACAGCGCGATGATGATCGCAGTGATAATTTGCGGACGCGAGAGTGCGGAAAATTCTACTTCTGTTTTTTCAATTTTAGCGACAACAGATTTTTTTCGACTCAGGACAAAGTACGCCGCAGCTGCTACCAGCGCGTGTGCGATGAAGTTTGCAAAGAAAACTTTTCCTTCGTGTCCGCCGATTCCGGCTTCGTTCATTTTCAAATTTGCAATGACGCCAACGGAACTAATCGGAGAAAGATTTCCGGCGTTCGCGCCATTGGCTACCATCAAGGCAGTCAGAAAATTCGAGACGCCTGCGCGTTCGCCAATGACCATCGCGAGCGGTATGACTAACGCGACACTGGAGATCGCTCCGGGACCGACGCTGGAAATAATGCAAGCGAGAACAAAAAATAAAATCGGTAACAAGCGATGATTGCCGCGTACAAAATGCACGGAACGCTGCGCTAAAATTTTCAGTGTGCCATTGGTTTCGGCACACGCGAACAATAACGTGACTCCGGCGAGCGTCAAAAACAAAGTCGCCGGAAAGCCCGCCATTACTGCTTCCGGCTTCATTCCGGCGATGAAAACTCCAACGATCCACGCCAGCGCAATCGCCAGCAATCCGATGTTCAGACGCGAAAACATCGAGAGGATGATGGCGAGTAATAATGCGAGTAACGAGGCGATTGCGGGGTTCATAAAATTTAGTTTGTAGTCCCGCCTTCAGGCGGAATGTTTCACTTTACAAATATTTTTTGACCAGGATATTTTGCTAATGAAAGACTTTCCGCCTGAAGGCGGGACTACAAACGAGTAGGTGGCAACAAATGTTTTTGAATTTTTCCGAGTGCGGTACGCGGTAAACTTTCGACGCGTATGAAAGCACGTGGTTGCTTGAAAGAAGCTAATAAATTTCGGCAATTTTCAGCGACGATGGCTTCATCAAAATTCTCGTCAGTAACCACGTACGCCACTGGCAATTCTCCGCGCCGCGCATCGGGTACGCCGCAGACTACGACTTCGAGAATTCCTGGTTGATCCAATAAAACTTCTTCGATTTCGCGGGGATAAATATTAAAGCCGCCGGAAATAATTAAATCATTGCGACGCCCGCGCAGCGTGTAATAGCCATCGGAGCTGCGTTCGCCAATGTCTCCGGTGCGAAACCATCCGTCAATAAACGCTTCCGCTGTTGCGTCAGGTCTGCGCCAATAGCCCGCACACAGGTTCGGCCCTTTGATCCAGACTTCGCCAATTTCGCCATCGGCTACAGGCTGCATTTCAGGGCTCAGAATTTTTGCGGAAATTCCTGGCAACGGAAAACCTACGCTGCCTGCCCGACGTTCGCCTTCGTAGGGATTCGTGATGTTCATCAGCGTCTCGCTCATGCCGTAGCGTTCTAAAATTCGATGTCCAAATTTCGTCTGAAAATCTTCCATGGTTTGCGCGGGCAACGGAGCTGAGCCGCTCACGAACAAGCGCATTTTTTCGCCGATAATTTTTGCTTGTTCATCGGATAATTCCAGCAAGCGAACGTACATTGTCGGCACAC